>JALZLC010000309.1 GCA_030858885.1 Actinomycetota bacterium | reverse complement strand
CCCAGTGGCGGCAGCGCGATCGGCGTGGCCACCAGTCCCACCCCGCTGGGGCCGTGGACCGACAAGGGCAGCCCGGTGGTCGAGCCGCACGCACCGCCTGGAGGCGAGGGCCTGCGCTGGGTGTTCGACCCCGAGGTGATCAATGCCAACGGGCGGCGCCTCATCTACTACGGCAGCTACTTCGGTGGCCTGTCGGTGCGGCGGCTATCGCCCGACGGCCTGAGCTCCGACCCGGCGACGCAGACCGAGGTCGCGATCGGCGACCGCTACGAAGGCACCCAGATCATCAAGCGTCGCGGCTGGTACTACCTGCTGGGCTCGGCAACGAACTGCTGCGCCGGCCCCCTGAACGGCTACAGCGTGTTCGCCGGGCGCTCCCGCAGTCCCCGCGGACCCTTCATTGACCGCGACGGCGACTCGCTGCTCGCCGCCCGGGTCGGCGGCACGCCCGTCATCAGCATGAACGGCAACCGCTGGGTCGGCACCGGCCACCACGACGTCATCAACGACTTCGACGGCCAGCAGTGGATGATCTACCACGCGGTCGACCGCAACGACCCCTACCTGCGTGAGCCGGGCGGCATCAACAAGCGTCCCGCTCTGCTGGACCCGCTGGACTGGCGCAACGGCTGGCCGACCGTACGGGCCGGCCGCTGGGCGTCCGAGCGTCGGATGCCGGCGCCCGCCGCCCAACCGGGACAGACCAGCACCTACCGGCCCCGGTTCGTCGGCATCGACCGCAACGGCCCCCGGATCAAGGGTCCGACTGACACCTTCAACCGCCGGCGCGTCGAGCCGGGGTGGGAGTGGGTCCGCGAACCCGATCCGGACACCTACGGCACCTCCAACGGCAACTTCGTCTTCCAGACCCAGGCCGCCGACCTGTTCGTCGACAGCAACAACGCGTCGGTACTGACCCGACCCGCCCCTCGCGGGAACTTCATGATGACCACCAAGGTCAACCTCGACGTGCCACCCCAAGGCTGCTGCTACAACTTCGTGCAAGCAGGGCTGGTGGCCTATGGCGACGACGACAACTTCCTGAAGCTGACCAACACCTCGATCTTCGGCACCCGCCAGACCGAGTGGGCCAAGGAGCTCAACCCGGTTCCCGACGGCTACCCGCGCTACGGCAACAGCGTCATCGGCGCTCCGGGCAACTGGACGTTCCTGCGCATCGTCAAGCGCAACGTCGACGGTGAGGAGCACTACACCGGCTACAGCCGCCATCCGGGCGGACGCTGGGTGCGTGGCGGCACCTGGGTCCATGACCTCGGCGGCGATGCACGCATCGGCCTGGTGTCCATGGGCGGCGACGGATTCACCGCCAAGTTCGCCTACGTCCGCGTGCACCGACTGCGGCGTTGAGCCGGGCGACCTATACGAACCCGGTTCACGACGGCTACTTCGCCGATCCCGCCGTGCTCCGCGTCGCCGACACCTACTGGGCCTACGGCACCGGGTCGGCGCCGGGCGGACGACCATTCCAGGTCCTCCGCTCGGCCGACCTGGTGCACTGGGAGCCGGTCGGCGGCGCCCTTGAGCCGGACGTGACCTCGGGTGCGCAGGACTGCTGGGCGCCGGAGGTCGCCGAGGTCGACGGCACCTTCTATCTGTACTACTCGGTCGGCGTCGGCGACCGTGGCCACCGGCTGCGGGTCGCCACCGCCGATGACCCCGCCGGTCCGTTTGTCGACAGCGGGCGCCTGCTGGCACCGCGGGAAGGCTTCGCCATCGACCCTCACCCGTTCCGCGACTCCGACGGACAGTGGTACCTGTACTACGCCCGTGACGTGCTGGACGGCGAGCGGGTGGGTACCGCGCTGGCGGTGGATCGGCTGGTCGACATGACGACCTTGGCGGGTGATCCCCGTCCCGTGTTGCGCGCCAGCGCAGACTGGCAGCTGTTCTCCGCGCAGCGGGCCATCTACGGCGGCGTCCACGACTGGTACACCCTGGAGGGCCCTTTCGTCGTCGAACGAGCTGGCCGCTACTTCTGCTTCTACTCTGGCGGCCGCTGGGACGGTCCGGGGTACGGCGTCTCCTACGCCGTCGCCGATCACCCCCTCGGCCCCTTCACCGAGCCCGTCACCTCCGGACCCGCCGTGCTACGGACCGTGCCGGGCGCCGTTGTCGGCCCAGGGCACAACGTCGTCGTCACCGCCGATGACGGCAGCGACTATCTCGTCTACCACGCCTGGGATCCGGCGGGCACCGCGCGACGGATGTGCATCGACCGGCTCGAGTGGGACCGCGACGGTCCCCGCCCCACCACCCCGACGACGACCCCACAGCCGGTGCCGGTCGTGCGGGCGGGGGCGGCGCAGCGGTGAGCGCAGCCTCGGTCGAGGTCGCCGTTCCCGCACGGCTGCGGCGCGAACGGATGAGGTCGGTCATCAACGACCGCGACTTCGTCCGCGTCGCGGACCTGTCGCTGATGTTCGGGATCTCCGAGGTCACCGTCCGCTCGGACCTCGACGAGTTGGCGCATCGGGGACACGTTCGCCGCATCCGCGGTGGCGCCGTGCCACGCGCGGAGTCGGCCGCAGAGCGATCCTTCGAGGAGAGTGCCGGCGCGAACGCCAGCGAGAAGGACGCGATCGGCAAGGCGGCCGCGGCCCTGGTCGCCGCCGGTGACACGATCCTGCTCGACGTCGGGACCACCACCAACGCCGTCGCGCGCGCCCTGGTTGACCGCGCCGACCTTGCCGACGTCGTCGTGCTGACCAACGGGCTCAACATCGCGCTGACCCTCGAGCCGGCGATCCCTCGCTTCACCGTCGTCGTCACGGGCGGCACGCTGCGGCCGCTGCAGCACAGCCTCGTCGACCCGCTGGCGGGGGCCGTGCTCGACCGCATCAACGCGGGCACCCTGTTCCTCGGCTGCAACGGCGTCGACCCCGAAGGTGGGATCACCAACATCAACCTGCCGGAGGCTGACGTGAAGCGGCGGATGCTGGCCGCCGCCCGCCGTCGGGTGGTCACCGCCGACGGCTCCAAGATCGGCGATGTGGCCCTGGCCCACCTGTGCGATGTCGCCGCGGTGGACCTGCTGATCACCTCGGCGTCGGCCGATCCAGCGATCCTGGAGCGGCTGCAAGAGCAGGGCCCGGAGATACTGGTGACATGACCGCGACCGCGTGGACCCAACTCTCGGCGGCCAGCACGATGCCGCGGCACGCCCTGCACCACCCCGACGGACGCTGCCTGTACGTCTTCGGTCCCTTGCGTGGCGGGTTGCCGGCCGACGAGACCGTCACCCCCCCGCCGACCGCGCTGCACCAGCGCCGCGACCTGCTCACGGGTGGTTGGGTCGCCATCTCCCCGACGCGCAACGCCCGCCCCCAGACCAGGCCCGACGTGCCAACCACCCCGGCCTCGGACCGCTCGCCGAGCTGCCCGCTGTGTCCCGGCGGTCCCGAGGTGCCGTTTTCCTACGACGCGGCGGTCTTCGAGAACCGCTTCCCGTCGCTGTCCCCGCACCCGCCGCCACCACCGCCCGGCCAAGATCTGGCGGTGCCATCGTTCGGTCGCTGCGAGGTCGTGCTGTACACCGAGTCCCACGTCGGTTCGCTGGCGACGCTCACGCCCTTGCAGGTGGCGCGCGTCGTGGCCGTCTGGCGGGACCGCTCGCGGGATCTGTGGGCGCAACGCCGGCATCGACACGTGCTCATCTTCGAAAACCGCGGGGAGGAAGTCGGCGCCACGCTGTCGCATCCCCACGGCCAGATCTACGCCTTCGACCGCTTGCCCCCCCTGACCGCCCAGCGCGTCGTGACCCTGGTCGAGCATCGCCAGGCGATGCACCGCTGCCTGTCGTGCGAGATCGTGGCGCGCGACGATCGGGCACCAGATCGCGCTGTCGCCCGCAACGACTCGTTCGGGGTGACCGTCCCCTACGCGGCGCGCTGGCCGTACGAGGTCCACGTGCGGGCGCGCCGCCACGGGTTGCGCCGCCTCGGCGATCTGACGCCATCGGAGCGCGTTGACCTGGCCGCCGCCCTCCAGGAGGTCGTGATCCGCTACGACGGGCTGTTCGGCACCGACCTGCCCTACATGATGGTCGCTGCGGAAGCCCCCGCCGGCGACGACGGCCGGCCCCAGACCGACTGGCATCTGTCGTTCGAGTTCCTGCCGCCCCACCGCAGCGCCACCAAGTTGAAGGTCCGCGCGTCGGTGGAGACCTCGACCGGGCTGTTCATCAACGACACGCTGCCGGAGCTGTCGGCGGCGGCGCTCGCCGACGTTGCGGTGCCGCCGACCTCCTGGGACGGCATCACCGTTCCAGACACCCGGCCGGCATGACCCCGCCGATGGACACCGACACCGCGGCCGACCGCTTCCAGCTCGACGCCGCCGAGCCGGCAGCGGACGGCCTCCGGCGGGTGGTCATCGAGCAGCTCGACGCCGCCATCGCCGACCTGGCCGGTGGCGGCAAGGATCCCGCCGCCGTCCATGGGGCTCGCAAAGCCTGCAAGCGAGTGCGGGCAGCACTCCGCCTGTCGCGCAAGGCGCTGGGCGGCGACTGCTACCGGCAGGTCAACACCGAGGTCCGCGACGCGGCTCGCACCCTGTCCCAGGCCCGCGACGCGGTGGTGTTGCTAACGGCCCTCGACCAGCTGCTCACCTCGGCGGGCCGGACCCGCAGCTTCGCCGCGGTGCGACGGCGCCTGGACACCGCCGCCTCGGCGGAGTCCGCCGATACCAGCGGTGCCGCGGCCGAGGCGGTCGCCCGCCTGCAGGGCCTGCGCGAAGGCGTGCTTGCGTGGCCGCGCCGGGCCGACGACTGGAAGCTGCTGGGGTCAGGCCTGCAGCGCATCTACGGCAGAGGCCGCGAGGCCATGACCGCTGCGGTGACCGAACCGTCCGACGAGTCGCTGCACGACTGGCGCAAGTCGACCAAGTACCTGTGGCACGCCCTGGAGCTGCTGCGCCCCGCCTGGCCGGAGGTCCTCAAACCCCTGGCCAAGCAGGCCCATGCGCTGTCCGACCTGCTCGGCGACGACCACGACCTGGCCGTGCTGACGACGGTGCTGCAGTCCGACGGCGGCCTGCCGGTGACCCTGCAGCGGCTGATCGACCAACGCCGAGCCGAGCTGCAACGCGACGCCGTGTCGCTGGGGCAGCGGCTGTACGCCGAGCGACCCAAGGACTTCGCGCGGCGCCTCCGCGACGTCCATCGGATCTGGCGTTCGGAAGCGGCGGCGCTGGTCGGAGCATGACGCAACCGGTCACCAAGGTCATCGAGGTGGCCGAGGTCGCGGTCGAGCCCGCCGGCGCGCGGGTGTACGAGCACGGCTGGCAGTCGTGGAGCCCCACGACGAGTTACCGGCTGGGTCAACGCCCTCATCGCCCGCGCAACGACCGCAACCACACGCTGGCCTACCGCCCCGGTGTCACCGCCCCCGACGACGCCTTCCAGGGGGAAGGCCTGCTGGCGATCGACCCGGGCGACGAAGGACCCGTTCACGTGTTCGCCGCCTCCGACGGGCGGACCGAGGTTCCCTCGGTGCGCGCTGTGGCGGCCGAGGGTGTGGTGCGCGTGGCCGCCGACGGCCCGGTCGAGCACCTGGTCGACTCCGGCGGCGGGGGCATCGACGCGGCCCTGGCGCGCTGGGCAGACACCTACGCCGCGCGGTCAGAGGTGGCGCCGCCACGTCCCGCGCCCACGTTGTGGTGCTCCTGGTACCACTACTTCACGGCGGTCACCGAGACCGACATGGTGGAGAACCTCGCGGCCATGGACGCCCTCGACCTGCCGATCGACGTGGTGCAGCTCGACGACGGGTACCAAAGCGAGATCGGCGACTGGCTGTTCCTGTCGGACCGCTTCGGATCGCTGGCCGACCTGATCGGGCGGATCACGCAGCAGCACGGCCGGCGAGCAGGCATCTGGGTGGCACCGTTCCTGGTCGGCTCGCGGTCACGGCTGGCCGCCGAGCATCCCGACTGGCTGGTCGGCGGCGGCGACGGCCCCGCCGACGCCGGACACAACTGGCACCAGGACCTGTTCGCGCTCGACGTCAGCCACCCCCACGCCGCCACCTACCTGACCGAGGTGTTCACCACGCTCGCCGGGTTGGGGATCGACCTGTTCAAGATCGACTTCGTGTTCGCCGGTGCGTTGGACGGGCGCCGGCACGGCGACATCGACGGTCTCGGTGCCTACAGGATGGGGGTGGAGCTCATCCGGTCAGCGATCGGCAGGGACGCCTACCTGCTGGGCTGCGGCGCACCGATCCTGCCGAGCGTGGGGCTGTTCGACGCCATGCGGATCAGCCCGGACACCTCGCCGCACTCCGAGCCGGACGACGGCGACCCGTCCCAACCGTCGGCGCGGGCAGCCGAGTTCACCGGCAAAGCGCGGGCCTTCCAGCACGGACGCTTCTGGACCAACGACGCCGACTGTCTGCTGGCTCGGCCAGCGGTGCAGCGCCGCCAGCAGTGGGCGGCCCACGTCGAACGCTACGGAGGCCTGCGCGCCAGCAGCGATCGGCTGGCCGACCTCGATGGCTGGGGCCTGGAAACCACTCGACGGCTGCTGTCCGAGCCGCCGCCGCGCACCTTCGTCGACGCCTGACGATCAGTCCGCGGCGCCGCGGGCGCGCCACTGCAGGTACGCGGTGATGAAGTCGTCGATGTCGCCGTCGAGCACCGCGCTGGTGTTGCCGGTCTCCTCGCCGGTGCGGTGGTCTTTGACCATCTGGTAGGGATGCAGGACGTAGGAGCGGATCTGGCTTCCCCAGGCCACCTCGCGCTGCTCGCCGCGCACCGCCGACAACTCGGCCTCACGCTTCTCGCGCTCCAGCTCGGCCAGCTTGGCCTTCAACAGCGTCATGGCGGTGGCCTTGTTCTGCAGCTGGCTGCGCTCGTTCTGGCAGGAGAGCACGATGCCGGTCGGCAGGTGCGTCAGGCGCACCGCCGAGTCGGTGGTGTTGACACCCTGCCCGCCCGGCCCGGAGGAGCGGTAGACGTCGATGCGCAGGTCGTCGTCGGGGATCGTGATCTCGTCGTCGAGCTCGTCGAGGATCGGCACGACGTCCACCGAGGCGAAGGCCGTGTGACGCCGCGCCTGCGAGTCGAACGGGCTGATACGCACCAGCCGGTGCACGCCCCGCTCGCCGTGCAGCAGCCCGTAGGCGCGAGTGCCGTGCACCGTGAAGGTGGCCGAGCGGATCCCCGCCTCCTCACCCTCCTGCTCGTCGTGCAGGTCGACCTTGAAGCCACGGCGCTCGGCCCAACGCAGCAGCATCCGCAGCAAGGTCTCGGCCCAGTCCTGGCTGTCGGTGCCACCGGCGCCGGCGTGCACGGTGACGACGGCGTCACGGCTGTCGTGCTCGCCGGACAGCAGCACCCGGATCTCCAGCTCCGTCAGCTGCCGGCGCAGTCCCTCGAGCCCCGCCCCGACCTCCGCCGCGGTGTCGTTGTCGTCCTCTTCGAGGGCGAGCTCGTTGAGGACCGTGAGGTCTTCCAGCCGCTGGGCGAAGTCGTCGTGGACCCGCAAGTCATCCTCGACGGCGGCCAGCTCGCCCATGACCTTCTGCGCCTGCGCCGGGTCGTTCCACAGGTCCGGCGCCCCGGCCTTGGCTTGCAGCTCGGTCAGGCGGCGGCGCTTGGCATCAAGGTCAAAGGTACTCCTTGACTTCGGCGAGCTTGGCGGCGTAGTCCGCCAGGGTGGCGCGGTGATCGGTGGGCACAGGAACCTCGTGAGACGGGAAGGAAGGCGATTCTATTCGTCCGCGCGGCGGGCCTCCTCCACGCGGCTGGGCGGGTGAGAAGTGTTCTCAACCGGCTAGCATGCCCCCGAGGAGGTCTGCGATGACGACGCCGCTGATCGACGCCACCGAGATGTACCTGCGGACGGTCTGGGAGCTGGAGGAGGAGGGCATCACGCCCATCCGCGCCAGGCTTGTCGAACGGCTGGGACTGTCGGCTCCGGCCGTGTCGGAGACGGTGGCGCGCCTGGAGCACGACGGTCTGGTACACGTCGCCGACAACCGCACGCTGGAGCTGTCCGACTACGGCAGGGAGCTGGCGATCGGCGTCATGCGCAAGCATCGCCTGGCCGAGCTGCTGCTGACCGAGGTGATCGGCCTTGAGTGGGAAGAGGTTCACAACGAGGCCTGCCGCTGGGAGCACGTGATCTCCGACGCCGTCGAGCAGCGCCTCGTCGACCTGCTGGGCTCGCCGACCACCTGCCCGCACGGCAACCCCATCCCCGGGCTCTCGCCAGCCGACGAGCAGATCGACCCCGACTTGCTGCCGATGATTCAGGCAGCCAAGAGCGGACAACGGGCCAAGGTCGCCCGCATCTCCGAGAAGCTCCAGGGTGACGTCGGCGCCATGCGCTTCCTGCGCGAGCACGGGTTGCGACCCGGTGTCACCGCGGGTCTGCGGATCGACGGTGGCATGGTGCTGGCCGAGGTCGACGGCCAAGCGGTGACCGTTCCGGACGAGGCGGCTGAGCACGTGTACGTCACCCCGGCCACCTGATCGTCCACCACTGCCGCCCGTGTCCGTCGTGGACGTGCTCCTGCGCGAGGTGACCGCCTTGCGGCCGGGCGACGAGCGGGAGGTCGCCTCCCGGCAGCAGTTCCTCGAAGCGCTCCGGCGGTTGCCGCGACCGTTGGACGCCCGCGCCGACCCCGTCCACGTCACGGCTTCGGCGATCGTCGTCGGCTCGGCAGGCACCGTGCTGCATCGCCACAAGCGCCTCGGCATCTGGCTGCAGCCAGGCGGTCACATCGACGCCGGCGAGCTGCCCTGGGACGCCGCGGTGCGCGAGGTCGCCGAGGAGACGGGCCTGCAAGCCACCCATCCGCCGTCGGGGCCTACCCTGTGCCACGTTGACGTGCACCCCGGCCCCAACGATCACACCCACCTGGACCTGCGCTACCTGCTGCGGGCGGAGGGCGATCCGCGACCGGCCCCCACTGAGAGCCAGGACGTCCGCTGGTTCGCCTTGACGGAGGCGTTGCGCGTGGCCGACCCCGGGCTCGTCGGTGCCCTGCGCCGGCTGGCTGGGGCGAGATCCGTCGGGGGGATGTAATCCCTCAGCGGCGGTCGGCACCGTAGGGTAGTTGCGAACAGCGACGACCGTGCGGCGACGGCACGCGATTGGCACGAGCAAACTCGCGAGGTACCCGTGATCACATTCGACCACGTCACCAAGCGCTTCGACGACGGCACGGTAGGCGTCGACGACCTGACCCTTGAGGTGCCCGAGGGCGAGGTCGTCGTCCTGGTGGGCCCGTCGGGCTGCGGCAAGACCACGACGATGCGGATGATCAACCGCATGATCCAGCCGACCGGCGGCACGCTGACGGTGGACGGCCAGGACGTGATGACCGTCAGCCCGCCGCAGCTGCGCCGGGGCATCGGCTATGTCATCCAGCAGGTTGGCCTGTTCCCGCACCGCACCATTGCCGAGAACATCGCCACGGTTCCGGAGCTCGTCGGCTGGGACAAGGCCCGCACCCAGGAGCGGGTCAAGGCCCTGATGGCGACGGTGGGGCTACCCGACGGCGTGGCCAACCGCTATCCGCATCAGCTGTCGGGCGGACAGCGCCAACGGGTGGGCGTGGCACGGGCGCTAGCGGTGGATCCTCCGATCATGCTGATGGACGAGCCCTTCGGCGCGGTCGACCCGATCGTGCGCTCCCGGCTGCAGGACGAGTTCCTGCGGCTGCAGTCGGAAGTGCGCAAGACGATCGTGTTCGTCACCCACGACATCGACGAGGCCATCCGCATGGGCGACCGCATCGCGATCCTGTCCGAGGGCGGCAAGCTTGAGCAGTACGATGACCCTGAGCGGCTCTTGGCGGACCCGGCCAACGAGTTCGTCGCCGACTTCCTCGGCGCCGAGCGCGGGCTCAAGCGCCTGGCGCTGATCCCGGTTTCGGAAGTCAGCGCCGAACCTGGCCCGATGGTGTCGCCCGACGACGACCGCAACCGCGCCGCCGAGGTGGCCCGCTCCTACGGCACCGACTGGGTCGTCGTGGTCGACGAGCAGCGCCGCCTGCGTGGCTGGGTGTCGCTGCACGAGCTGGACGGCAGGATCGCCGACGCCAACCTCCGGCAGTTCGCGTTGTCGGTGGAGAGCACCGACTCGCTGCGGGCGGCCCTCAACGCCATGGTCACCTCGCGCACCGGCGTCGCCGTCCGCCTGTCGGAAGGCGGCCTGTACGAGGGCATCATCACTCAGGAGTTGGTCTCCAAGGAGATCCGGTGATCGGAGCGGCTGGGGTCGTCGCCCAGATCGTGGACACCGAGTGGATCGGTCGCCACCTCGACGACGTGCGCACCTACACCCTGGAACACCTGCTGCTGACCGGGCTGGCCGTTGGCATCGGCTTCGTGGTGGCGTTTCCCATTGCCCTGCTCGTGCAGCGCTACCCCCGGCTGTACGGCCCGGTGCTCGGCCTCGCCGGTGTGCTGTTCACCATTCCGTCGCTGGCGCTGTTCGTCGGCATCATCCCCTTCACCGGCATCGGCATCGCCACCCCCCTGACCCCCCTGGTCATCTACACCCTGCTGATCCTGGTGCGCAACACGGTGGAGGGGCTGCGCGCGGTGCCCAGCGACGTGGTTGAGGCCGCCGAGGCGATGGGCTACAGCCGGCGACGGCGGCTGCTGCGGGTTGAGCTGCCGCTGGCCACTCCGGTCATCATCGCCGGCCTGCGCATCGCCACGGTGTCCACCATCGGGCTGGTCACGATCACGGTCCTCATCGGCTGGGGTGGTGTGGGCCGCTTCTTCCTGGACGGCTTCGCCCGCCGTTTCGCGACCCCGCTGCTGCTGGGCATCGCCCTGTCGGTGCTGCTGTCGGTGGCCGCCGACCTCAGCCTGCTGGGGCTGCAACGCCTGGCCACGCCATGGGCGAAGGGGCGGCGATGAGTGTCCTGCGCGGCATCCTGACCTGGTTCGCGGACCCGGCGCACTGGAGCGGCGCCGACGGTGTGCCCGTGCGGGTGGCCGAGCACCTCGGCTACTGCCTGCTCGCCACCGCGGTGGCGACCCTGATCGCGCTGCCCCTCGGCGTCATCCTCGGCCACACCGGTAAGGGGGGGTCACTGGCCATCAACGTGTCCAACGCCGGCCGGGCAATCCCCACCTTCGGCATCGTCATCCTGGCGTTCCTCGTCGCCGGCAGCGGTCTGTTGCCAATCACGGTGGCCCTGGTGCTGGTGGCCATCCCTCCGATCCTGACCAACACCTACGTCGCCGTGCGCGGCATCGACCGCGAGCTGCGCGACGCCGCGGAGGGCATGGGCATGTATGGCTGGCAGGTGGTGCGCCAGCTGGAAGTGCCGCTGGCCATGCCGCTGATCATGGCCGGGGTGAGGACGTCGGCGGTGCAGGTGGTGGCCACCGCGACCCTGGCGGCCTATGTCAGCCTCGGCGGCCTCGGCCGCTACATCTTCGACGGCCTCGGCCAGCAGGTCTACGCCGAGGTGGCCGCCGGCGCCATTCTCGTCGCCGTCCTGGCTCTGGGCGTCGAATACGGACTGTCCAAGGTGCAAACGGCGGTGACCGCACGGGGCCTGCGGTCCACCCAGCGTGACGACCCCCTGGCTGCGAAGGCCACTGCGGCGCCAGCCTGACGTCGCTGCCGTCCCTGTTATCCCCACCGAACCGGAAGGAACGATCATGCGACTCCGCACCCTGCGAGTGCTCGGCGCCCTGTGCGCAACCCTGTTGGTGATGACCGGATGCGCCTCCTCAGGCGGCGATCCCTTAGCCCAGCCGTCCGAAGCCGGTGATGCCACCGCCGCTGCCAGCGATGGCGCCAGCGAGGGGGGCGGTGAGCCGATCACCGTCGGCTCCGTGGACTTCAACGAGAATGTCATCCTGGCCCACATCTACGCAGGCGCGCTGGAATCGGAAGGCATGACGGTCAACGTCGAGGAGCGCCTCGGCAACCGTGAGGCGGTCGTTCCGCTCATCGAGCGCGGCGACATCAACGTGCTGCCGGAGTACTCCGGCGCGCTGCTGACCTT
>JALZLC010000308.1 GCA_030858885.1 Actinomycetota bacterium | reverse complement strand
GGGCCAACCAGCAGTTCTTCCAGCTGATGCGGGGGTACCTGGCGCTCGGCCTGCTGGTCGGCATCGCCGGCCTCGGCGTGGTGATGGTCCGTGCCGTGCGGGAGCGTCGTCGCGAGGTCGGCGTGCTGCGCAGCCTCGGGCTGCCGGCGGGCAAGGTTCGTGCGGCGTTCCTGCTGGAGTCCGGGTTCGTCGCGGTCGAAGGCATGATCGTCGGGACGCTGCTGGCCCTGGTCACCAGCTGGCAGATCGTCGTCAACTCCGATGCGCTGGGTGACCTGGACGTCCCGTTCGTCGTGCCGTGGGGGGAGTTGGCGATCCTGCTGACGGCCGCGCTGCTGGCGTCGCTGGCGGCCACCGCCCTTCCCGCCCAGCAGGCGGCGCGCATCCGGCCCGCCGTGGCCTTGCGCATCGCGGACTGACCGTGACCCTGCCCGAGCACCTTGCGCCCGCTGGTCCGTGGCCCACCGCCGGTCAGGCGCCGGATCGAGCCTCGGCCAGGGCGGCGGCGAGGCTTGCGTGCAGCGCCGGACCGGCGGCCATCAGCCCCCCGCCCAGCGGGGTGACCGTGGCCCCGGCCTCGGCGGCGATCAGCGCGCCGGCCGCCCAGTCCCAGCGCTGCGTCGAGTCCTCGTAGTAGCCGTCGACCCGTCCGGAGGCCACGGCGCACAGATCCAGCGCCGCGCCGCCCGCCCGGCGAATGTCGCGGATCTTCGGCAGCAGGATCGCCACCACCCCGGCCTGCTCGGCACGGTGCTCCGCGTCATAGGAGAAGCCCGTGGCGACCAGCGCGCGGGCCAGCGCCACGGGGTCGTTGACGGCCAGCGGGAGGTCGCCGCAGTGCGCCCCAAGCCCCCGGGAGGCGTGGAAGGTCTCTTGACGCAGAGGGTCGTGGACCGCGCCAACCAGCGCCCCGCGGTCGTCCTCGCAGGCGACGCTCACAGCCCAGTCCCCCAACCCGTACAGGTAGTTGACGGTGCCGTCGAGCGGGTCAACGACCCAGCGCAGCCCGGACGTGCCACGACGGGCGGCGCCCTCCTCGCCCAGCAGTCCGTCGTCGGGCCGTGCGCTCAGTAGCGCGTCGACCAGCAGCCGCTCGCTGGCCCGGTCCGCCTCGCTCACCGGGTCGGTGTTGCTGGTCTTGTAGGCCACCGCGCCGGCGTCGCTGCGGCGTGCGAGCAACTCGGCGCCCGCTGCCGTGGCGACCTCGACCGCCAAGTCCAGTAACGCGGCGGTATCGGGCGCGGACATCCACCGCAGGCTAGTGGTACGGTCATGCCGATGCGACACCGAGCGACGACGACCACGACGACGACGGGCACCCGCCCGGCGGCTGGTCGCCACCGCTAACGCAGCACACCTTGCAGCGACCGCCCCGGGCCGGCCCCGGGGCGTTGTGCTGTCCGGGGTCGGTCCTTCACCAGCCAAGGAGACCCCGAATGCCGTCCTCGATCAGCGAACCTGGCGCCGCCGGCGCGAGCGGCGCGGCGGCAGGTCAGCACCTCGTCGACCATCGCCGCCTCGGCCGTGACCTGGAGCTGTTCACCACCTCCGAGCTGGTCGGCGCCGGCCTGCCGCTGTGGCTGCCGAAGGGCAGCGCGGTGCGGGATGCGCTCGCCACGTACATCATCGACGTGGAGCGCCGCGCCGGGTACGCCCACGTCCACACCCCGGCGCTCGCCCGGCCCGAGCTGTACCAGCGCAGCGGCCATCTCGCGCACTACCGCGACGACATGTTCGCACCGGTCGGCAGCGGCGACGACCAGGTGGTGCTGCGCCCGATGAGCTGCCCGCACCACGCGTTGGTGTTCGCCGCCCGCGGCCGTAGCTGGCGCGAGCTGCCGCTGCGCATTGCCGAGCTGGCCACGCTGTACCGCGACGAGCGGTCCGGCGTCGTCGGTGGTCTGTCACGGGTCCGCGAGATGACGCTCAACGACGGCCACATCTTCTGCGCGCCCGAGCAGCTGTCCGACGAGATCGCGGCGGCGGTCGACCTGATCGAGAAGGCCTACGCGGTGCTCGGTGTCACCGAGTACCGCTACCGCCTGTCGTTGCGCGGTGAGGGGGACAAGTACGTCGCCGGCGACGCGATGTGGGAGCGCGCCGAGTCACCGCTGCGCGAGGTCCTCGACCGGCGGGGGGCGACCTACGACCAGGCTCCAGGAGAGGCAGCCTTCTACGGTCCCAAGCTCGACGTGCAGATCCGCGATCACCGCGGCCGCGAGGAGACCTTGTCCACCGTCCAGGTGGACTTCCACCTTCCGGTGGCGCTGGGACTGCACTACGCCGGCCGCGACGGGGCGGCGGCCACCCCGGTGATGGTGCATCGAGGGGTGGTGTCGACCATGGAACGGATGGTGGCGCACCTGCTGGAGATCCACGCCGGGGCGTTCCCGGTGTGGCTGGCACCCGTGCAGGTCGCCGTCCTTCCCGTCGCCGCGGAGCACGACGCCTTTGCCCGTGGCGTCGCACGCCACCTGCTGGAGGCGGGGTTGCGCGCCGAGGTCGACGCCGGCGAGCGGACCGTCGCCGCGCGCGTGCGGACCGCCGTGTCCGCCAAGGTGCCGTATGTCGCGGTGGTCGGCGACCGGGAGGTGCGCGACGGTCTTGTCGGTCTGCGCTTGCGCGACGGGCGACGGTCGGGGCCGATGGAGGTTCCAGCGCTGGCCGCCCTGGTCACCCGGGTGGCCGGCGCCAGATCGGCCAGGCTGCTGCCCGACGACGTGTAGCGCTCAAGCAGCGCACCAGGTCGGGCGCTACCAGGCCGACAGGCCCGCCAGGCGCTCGGCCGCGGCCTGGAGCGTCGACAGTTCCTTGCAGAACGCGAAGCGCACGATGCCGGCACCGAGCCGAGGCTCGCGGAAGAACGAGGATCCGGGCACGCAGGCGACGCCGAGGTCGGTGACCAGCCGCTTGGCGAAGTCGACGTCGCTGTCGGCGAACGGCGAGCAGTCCACCATCGTGTAGTACGCCCCACGCGGGACAACGGGCTCGAGCCCGACGTCGCGCAGGACGCCGAGCAGGTAGTC
>JALZLC010000282.1 GCA_030858885.1 Actinomycetota bacterium | reverse complement strand
GGCCAGGGCCGCGGCGTGCAGCGGTCCGGCGCCGCCATAGGCCACCAGCACCAGCCCGGCCGGGTCGACCCCCCGTTCAGTGCTCACCCTGCGCAGGGCACGGGCCATGGTGGCGCGGACCACGGTGAGGACCCCCTCGGCGGCGGTCAGCGGGTCGTCGAACCCCTCCAGGGCCTCCAGTGACGCCATCGCGGCGCCGCGGTCGAGGGTGACTCCGGCGCCACTGCCCAACGCCCGGCCGTCACCAAGATGACCGAGCGCCGCGTGCGCGTCCGTCACGGTGGGGTCGGTGCCACCGAGGCCGTAGCACGCTGGGCCCGGCCGGGCTCCAGCCGAGCGAGGCCCGACCCGCAGCGCACCACCGGGATCGACCCACGCCAACGAGCCGCCACCCGCACCGACGGTGTGCACCGCGACCGCGGGGGTCCGGAACGGTAGGCCGGCAATGCTGGCGTCGACGGCGATCTCGGGTCGGCCGTGGCGCACCAGACAGGTATCGGTCGACGTGCCACCCATGTCGAAGGCGACGGCGTCGCGGTGACCCGCCGAGGCGGCGACAGCGGCTGCGGCCACCACGCCCGCGGCCGGGCCTGACAGCAGGGTGTGGACGGGGGACTCGGCGACGGTGGCGAGGTCGGCCACCCCGCCACCGGACGTCATGACCGTCACCTCGGTGCCCGGCAGGCGGTCGCGCAGTCCCGACAGGTACCCGCGCATCACCGGGGCCACGGCGGCGTTGAGCACGCAGGTGGAGGCGCGCTCGTACTCCCGCAGCTCCGGCAGTAGAGCGCTGGAGCGGGTGATCGGCACGTCCAGGCGCTGCGCCAGCGCCGCGCTCAGCCGTTGTTCGTGCGCTGGCCCGGCGTAGGAGAACAGCAGGCTCAGCGCTACCGCCTCTGGCTGCAAGGCGGCGACCGCCGCCACCACCCGCTCCACCTCGTCGTCGTTCAGCGCCACCACGACGCTGCCGTCGGCGGCGGTGCGCTCCACGACGGTCACCACGTGATCGCGGTCGACCAGTGGCGCGGGCCGGATCACCGTCAGGTCGTACAACGACGGCCGGTCCTGGCGGGCGATCGTCAGCACGTCGCGGAACCCGTCAGTGGTGACCAGGACCGTCACGCCGACATTGCGTTCCAGCACGGCGTTGGTGGCGGTGGTGGTGCCGTGGGCGACCGTGGACACCTCGCCGTCGGCGGCCTCGCGCAGACCATGCGCCAGTCCCTTGCTCTGGTCCTGCGGCGTGGTCGCAACCTTCACCGCTCGCAGGCGTCCACGGCCGGCCACCACGACATCGGTGAAGGTGCCACCGATGTCGACGCCGGCGGCCACAGGATCAACGTTGGGCATGGCCGCGAGCCTAGCGACCGGGCTGGTTCCGCCATCGTGGCCTGCGGGTATATCCACAGCAGGCAGTAAAGGATGGTCAAGCCGGGGAGTGGCTTGTATGCAGTTCGATGTTGGTCTCGGCGCGGCTGCCTTGGTGACCGGGTTTCCACTGCTGTTGCTGGGCTTCATCTGGTTCATGGGACGGCTCGAAGCGTGGATGCTGGTGCCCGACGAACGCGCCGCGGCCGTCGCCGAGCTGCTGGAACGGGTGGACGAGGCTGATGACCTGGAGCGGGCCGTCACGTCGATGATGTCCGGTGTCCCGCCCGCGAACGTCGTGCGCCGACGCCGGCGGGATGCCTTGCGGGCGGTCCGCAGCCGGCGTAGCGCCAGCGCCACCGCCGACTGATCCCGAGCGGGGGCCGCAGCACCGCAGGCGCACCTAGACTCGGCGCTCCGCTGAACAGGAGTGCTGACGTTGCCCATGCTGGCCGAGTTGGCCTGGCCGATCCTCGAGCGCATCCCGTTGGTCGGCGACCTGGCCATCTCGCCCCACGGCATCTCCATCGCCGCCGGCGTGCTGATCGGCGCGCAGCTGATGTTGCACCGCGCGCTGCGCCGTGGAGTCGCCCGCCGCCAGGTGGCCGACGTGGAGGGCATCGTGCAGTCGTTGGTCAGCCGCACGATCGTGGGCGGGATCATCGGAGCGCGCTTCTTCTTTGTCGTCACCCACCTGGAGCTCTTCCCCGACCCCTTGAGCTGGCTGCGGGTGTGGGAAGGGGGGTTGAGCCTGTTGGGTGGCATCACCGGCGCGGTGCTGGCCAACGTGCCCTTCGCGCTGCGGCGCCACCTGTCGGTGCCGCTGCTGCTGGACTCCGTGGCGCCCGGCCTGGCCTTGGGCATCTTCATCGGTCGCATCGGCGACCTGGTGATCGGCGAGCACCTCGGGGGCCCGACCGGTTTTGTGCTGGGGTGGCGGTGCACCGGCGCGTTCGGCGATCCGGTGGCGCCGTATCCCTTCCCAGGGGTGGGCCCCACGACCGTGCAAGGCTGCTACGACGTGGCCCTGCATCAGACGGCGCTGTACGACTTTCTGGCGGGGGGTGTCGTCCTGGCGATCCTGGTGCTGCTGGAGCGCCGCCCTCGTTTCGACGGGTTCTTCCTGTTGGCCTTCACGGTGCTGTACGGCGGCGGGCGCTTCATCAGCGACTTCGCCCGTGCTGCGGACAAGGACCTGCTGGGGCCGCTTACGGGCAGTCAGGTGGGGGCGCTTTGCGCCATCGTCGCGGTGGTGGTCTGGATCGCCATCCGGCGTCCCGACCGTCGGCTGCCGTACGCCTGGCAGCCGCCGGATTTTCGGCATCCGTGGGATTGCTCACAGCCCGCCACCCAGACAGACGACATCCAGGCGTAGGGTGTTCGGCCGGGATGTCCGGAGGTATCGTGGCGCGAATGGACCGGGCTGACGGGCACCGCTACTTCGAGGGACTAGCCGTCGCCCACGTACTCGGCGGCTTGGACGATTCTGAGGGGCGGGTCTTCCGCGCCCATCTGCTGGAGTGCCCTGACTGCCGCGCGAGGGTTGGCGAGCTGCGGGCCATCGCCCACGACTTGGCCGACGTGGAGCGCGACGAGCACCGGGTCCGCGCGGCTCAGGTCATCGAGACCAAGCGCCGGGAGTCCGACGACGCCGACGACGAGCTCGAGGAGGCCCCGGCGCCAACGCGGGCGTCGCGCTTCACGGTGCTCGGTGGACTGCTACTCCTGGTCGGGTTGTCGCTGTGGAACTTCACGCTGCACGGTGAGATGACGCAGCTGGAGGCGGACAACCGCAATCTGGTCGATGCCGGGGTCCTGCGCGAGACCGGGACCGAATGGCGCAGCGCGATCTCCGACGGCGATGTGCAAGGCGTGGTCAAAGAGGACGGCGAGGACTTCGTCGTCGCTGTCGATGGCCTTGACCCTGCGCAGCGGTACGGGCTGTACGTCAGGGACGAGAGCGGCTCAACGGCGCATCGCTTCTACTTCGGCCCGTCCGAGGAGGGGCGGCTGTACCGGCTGTTCCCGCTGCCCGAGAACGCCAGTCGGCTGTTGATCAGCGATCCCGAGGACACCGGCGACACACCGGCCGTGCCGGGCAGCGAGCCCAGCGGCGACACCGTGTTCGAAGCTCGCCGGCCCTGACCCCGGACGAGGCGATGGCTGGCCGCCTCGGGCGCCAGCGGCTATCCTGCGCCCCCGGTGGTGCGCCGCCGTCATCCAGGGCTCGTAGCTCAGTGGGAGAGCGCTCGCTTCACACGCGAGAGGTCACAGGTTCAAAACCTGTCGGGCCCACCGAACCGACAAGGGCGCGAACCGTGTTCTCCCCGTCGGGTGAATGGCACCCGGAAGGCGGGGAGGACGCGGTCGCTGAGAGACACCGATTCCGCTCGACCAAGCTACACGGCCGCGATCGACCGCTTCGAGTACCTCCTCGGCGTTGCACAGCAGCATCAGATTCAGATCGTGCAGACGCAGTGGCGGCCTGCCGTCGGACGCTTCGGCTGGCGTCACCGTGACGGACGGAGGCATGTGGGCGACGAGCTGGCCGAGGAGGCGGTCAGTGATGGTCCGGACCGGGGACCTCTGTGCGTCGTGTCACGTTCCGGAGATATGGGAGGTCATCTTCAGGGGGCCGCGCCAGACGGTGAGCACCGGCGCGAGGGTGGGCCAGCGGGCGGTGGTTCGGACGAGACCGAGCGACAAGGTAACCTGTCGTTGTGGAGATCGCGGACAGCGCCCGCAAGCACGGCGTCCTCGACGAAGGCATCAGTCATGCGGTGCGGGTTCCCTTCCGCCGTGTCGTTCAGGGCCACGACCGCGTGCTGATCATCGGCCCCGACCGATCGGTGGCGGCTCCTGGAGGTCGTGGTCATCGACCCCGACGACGACCCGGCCGTCATCCACGCGATGCCGTTGCGCCGCAAGCTCTACGACTACCTTTAAGGTGATGCCGATGCCCCGGACCCGTGAAGTGCTCGAAAAGGCCGCGACCGACGCACAGGCATGGCTTGACTCCCTTGATCCCAGTGCCACCCCAGCGGAGGACCCTCGCGATCTACGTCGCATCGGTCTCGCCCTGGGCGATGTCGCCACGGCCGAA
>JALZLC010000275.1 GCA_030858885.1 Actinomycetota bacterium | reverse complement strand
GCGCTGCGCCGTCAGAAGGCGGCACCGAAGGTGGCCAGCCCGCCAGTGAGGCGGCCACCGAAGGCTGAGCACGGCTGGTCGCAGCCCATCCGTTCACGGCTGGGTCATGCGGTAGACGGGTAGAATTCACGGTCCAGCCGTCTTGCGAAGGGGTGAGCCATGTGCGGGATCATTGGATACACCGGCCCGGATCAGGCTCTGCCGGTCCTGCTCGACGGGTTGGGGCGCCTGGAGTACCGGGGTTATGACTCGGCCGGTGTCGCGGTGCTGGGCGACGGTCTGCTGGTCGTCAAGCGGGCGGGCAAGCTGGCCAACCTGCGCGCCGCGCTCGACGGTGCCGAGGTCACCGGCACGACGGGCCTCGGGCACACCCGCTGGGCCACGCACGGCGTGCCCAACGACCCAAATGCTCATCCGCACACCGACGCTTCCGGCGACCTCGCCGTGGTGCACAACGGGATCTTCGAGAACTACGGCACGCTGCGCAGCGAGCTCGCCGAGCAGGGTCACCAGTTCACCTCCGACACCGACACGGAGGTGGTCGCCCACCTCATCGGCGCGTTGCGTGAGGAGGTGGGTGGCGACCTGACGGCCGCCGTCCGCGCCGCCATGCGCCGGATCACCGGCGCCTTCGCGCTCGCCGTGATCGACCGCCAGCATCCCTCATTTATCGTGGCATCCCGGCGGGAGGCACCGCTGGTGCTCGGTCACCGCGAGGACGCGAGCCTGCTCGCCAGCGACGTCGCCGGACTGATCGCGCACACGCGGGACATCACCGCGCTGCTCGACGAGCAGATCGCGGTGCTGACCCCGGCCGGCATCACCGTCACCGACCTGGAAGGCAATGCCGCCCAAGGGCATCATTTCATCGTGGACTGGGACGTCGAGGCCGCCGAGAAGCAGGGGTATCCCCACTTCATGCTCAAGGAGATCCACGAGCAGCCGCAGGCGGTCGCCGACACCCTGAAGGCCCGGACCGACTCCGATGGGCGGATCGTCCTCGACGAGGTCCACCACGCTGTGCTCGAAGACGACCTCCGTCACGTGGACAAGGTCTACGTGGTGGCGTGCGGTACGAGCTATCACGCGGGGATGGTGGCCAAGTACGCGATCGAGCACTGGGCGCGGGTCGGGGTCGAGGTCGAGATCGCTAGCGAGTTCCGGTACCGCGACCCCATCCTCACCCCGCACACGCTCGTCGTGGCCATCAGCCAGTCCGGCGAGACCGCCGACACGATCGCTGCGGCGTCCCACGCGCGGGACCAGCGGGCCAAGGTGGTGGCCGTCACCAACGTGGTTGGCTCGACGCTCGCGCGGGAGGCGGACGCGGTGCTGTACACGCGGGCCGGTCCGGAGGTGGCGGTGGCCTCGACCAAGGCCTTCACCACCCAGATCGTGGCCTTGGACGTGCTGGCGTTGTACCTGGCGCAGCAACGCAGGGTGCTGTTCCCCGACGAATGCCGCGATCACCTGCTGCGCATGGGGTTCCTATCCGACCACATCAGGCAGGTCCTGGAGCAGGCGCCGGCCATCGCCGAGCTCGCCGGGGAGTTCGCGCGGGCCGACTACGTCATGTTCATCGGGCGCCACGTCGGCCTGCCGATCGCGCTCGAAGGCGCCTTGAAGCTCAAGGAGATCAGCTACCTGCACGCCGAGGGCTTCCCTGCGGGGGAGATGAAGCATGGGCCGATCGCGCTGATCGACCAGGGCGGGCCTGTGGTGGCCTTGGCCACCCGAGGCCACGTGCGCAACAAGGTGCTGTCCAACATCCAGGAGGTCAAGGCGCGCGGCGCCGTGGTGCTGGCGGTGGCCACCGAGGGCGACACCGAGATCAAGGCACACGCCGACCATGTCGTCTACGTTCCCGAGGTCCACGAGCTGCTGTACCCCGTGTTGACCGTGGTGCCGCTGCAGCTGCTGAGCTACTACAGCGCCATCGCGCTGGACCGCGACGTCGACCAGCCGCGCAACCTGGCCAAGACCGTCACCGTCGAGTAGGCCCGTGACGGTGCTCGGCGTCGGGGTCGACGCCATCGAGATCGAGCGGATGGCCACTGCCCTGACTCGCACGCCACGCCTGCTGGCACGGCTGTTCACCGAGGGCGAGCGCGCCGCCTGTCTCTCGCGCTGCGGGGACCTCAAGGTGGGTGGTCTGGCGGCGCGGTTCGCCGCCAAAGAGGCGGTGGCCAAGGCGCTGGGCACCGGGCTGCGAGGCTTTTGCTTCCGCGAGGTCGAGGT
>JALZLC010000259.1 GCA_030858885.1 Actinomycetota bacterium | reverse complement strand
GGCGTAACCTGATTACGCCCCTCGCGGAACAGACGATATCCCAAGCTTCGCGACGATTTCCACTTCCGTATCTAAGGGGTCAGAGGGCAGCATCGAAGAGCAGTTCTTATCATAGGAACGACGACGCGGTGAACGACCGTGAGGATCGAGCATCCTGGACGGTGACCGCTGGTTATGCGGTCTGCGTCCTGGTTGTGGTCGTACACAAGGATGAGCCATCGCCAAGCTCCGAGCAGGAAGCGCAATCCAGCGACCGGTCAGTTGACCGAGGTTCGCCCCAGTATCTCCAGCGGTTTGAGCGCGCGTCGATCAGGTCGTAGGCCTTGGCTGGCAAGTTCAACGCGCGACGCACGCGCGTGTGCCCTGTCAGGCGAGGCCGGCGCAGGAAACGTCGTTGAACGGCCACTGCCGGCGTACCCAAGCCAGCACCTCTCGGCGCAGCGGCCCGTCGACGTCGGCGCGATCTGCACGCACCCACGAGCGGACGTGAGCGTCCGCTCCTTCCCGGCCGGGATAGATGTAGACGCATCCGATGACATCGCCGGCGGAGTCCAAAACGGTGTACGTGAAACCGGCACGCTGCGCGAAGTGCTTGGCGTGCATGGCGAGGTCCTCGGCATTCTCCTCCGGGGTCATCTGTCTGGGCCAGCTGCCGCCTTCGAACCCCGGCGTCCGGCGAATGTGCTCGATGCTCGAACTCCACGCCGCGAAGTCCGCCTCGTTGTGCTCAACGGTGAGAGGTTCCAGACGGAACCGGTCTGTGGTGAACCCCGTTGGTGGGTGGAAGTCCTCCGGTACGAACATAAGGACGCGACTGTAGCCGAGACCCCACGACGAGCAGTCCCTGGCACTGAGGGCACCAACACCATGCACATCGTGAGGCAATCCGCTGAAACGACGTCGGCCGCCAAGGCATCGAGGCGAGAATCGCGTGTTCCGTGGCGGCAACCGCGAGCGGCTACAGCCTCTCGTTCGTGAGCCGGCTATCGCTCCGGAGGCCGTAATGGCTGTCGCGCCACCCAGTAGCAAAAGGACCATGTCGACACTGAGGATGCTGAGAACGCCCGCAACAACAAGCACAGGGTCGCAGCCAACCAGTAGGGACGCCGCGACCGGAGGCGACGCGGTGTTATCAGGGCGGCTAGAGACGCCAGTACGCCCGTGAGTGTTCCGAGCCAGAAGAAGGGCTGAGGAGTGTCTGGCCAGCCGTCAGGTTCTCGATGGCTTCCTCATCACCGCGGGAGTTAAGCCGACCGCCCCTGCGGTCCCGCTGGCGTCAGGCTAATGGTCGCCACGCGTCCGGAGCTGTCGGAGCATGCCGGATGTCGATCGCCCGTCGATGCTGCGATGCGCCCATGAGCTGCTGTCGCAAGAGCAGCCGCTACCCAATGGTTCGCTGCTGCGGTCAGCCGTCACAGATCGGCACTTCTAGGTTGGATCTCGGTGACCGTTTGCCCGCTCCCGCTGCATCCGTCGTCAAATCGGCCATGACACCACGACGCCGCCGACTACGCCCAGGAACCTCAACTGTGGGTCGCGCCGACCGCGAGGGCGTGAAGGTTGGCCACGTGCTCGTGGCGCTGATCGCACACGTCGTGTGGATCGAAGTGATAAAAGGCGATTCCGGCCGCTCGAGCGCCGTTGCCATCAAGGCGGACGCTGTCGCCGACGTGGACGGCTTCGCGTGCGGACACGCCAAGCTCGCGCAACGCCATGGCGAAAATCCGCCGGTGGGGCTTGGCGACGCCGGCTCGCGCCGAATCGATGACCGTCAATACCGCATTCTCGCCACCTGTCACAAAACCTAGACTTTCAAGACGCGCGGCCGCGTGTCCCGAAAACGTGTTGGCGACAACCGCCACGGGGAACCGTCTCTCCACCAGCGCCCGCAGCGCGCTCACAGATTCGCGCAGGGGCTCAACCCGGGGGATATCGGCTCCTTCGAACAGGACCTTGCGTGCCCGTCCATGCACAGGCGGCGGCAAGCCGAGGGAGCTTAGAAACGCGGTTGGGTAGATCTGTGTGTACGCCAGCCGGTTGTCACCAATAGCGGCCTCGTCAAAGGCGCGAACCGCGACGTGATGCGCCCTTCGCACAGCTCCCTCCGAGACGCTTAGTCCCACTCGCTCCAGCTCGCCTCGCACCCAGGCGGTATCCGGTACGAACAACACACCTCCCAAGTCCACCAGCAGCGCTGAAAAGCCCATCCTTATAACCCTCTCGAGGCGTCACCCGACGCGGCAGATGATGCCGGATCTGCGACGGGCTAATGGCGGGCCGCACTTCCGTCAGCCTGCTACTGGTCCCCGCTCAGTGGTGCGTCCATCAGAGAGTGCCGGATATCTTTCGCACGTGCCGAGCAGCGGATATCGGCACATCGTTGATGCTTAGTCGCAGCCCGGTGGCCGTTCGTTCGTGGGGCGGAAGATGACCTCATGGCCCCGGTCATCGTGGAAAACGGCCTCATCGTCGCGCTGTAGGGTCATGGTTCCGCGTTGTTCAGGGTTGTCCCACCCACGCGGTGGGTTGCCGCCGCCCTTGTCGGTCAGCTGTTCGGTACGCCAGTACCGGCCGTTGAACTGGGCGAACTCAATACCGCAGTGGGTGTAGAGCCTGTACTCGTACGGCTGCCCGGTCTTCGCGTCACCGTCCTGGGCTGGGTCGGGAGGTGGATGGACGGCGTCCTCGTGGATGACCGGCGGCACTGGCGTAGTGGCCGGTCTGGTGGTCTCTGCCGTCTCACCGCTGCTCTTCGCCGCCTGGGGTGAAGACTCGACTGCTGCACAAGCACTCCCAGCCAGCACGAGGACACAGCCCACCGCCACGATGGACATCCATCTACGCACCACCCGTTGCGCTCCCATTTTATTTGGCGTCGACGGCTTAGACGCTCAAGAGGTCTTGTGGGTTCCCACGCACCGCGGATAGTGCCGGTTCTGGAACGGTTGCGCGAGCGGTGCCTTCGAGCCTGAAGGCACGGTCGGTCATGCGCTCGCGACCAGGAGCGTCCGTGGCATCGTTGATGCCATGCGCAAAGACGACCTGTGGGACAACGACGTGGCGCAGCGGTATGACACCCCGGGCACGGGCATGTTCGCACCCGAGGTGCTGGAGCCCACCGTCGAGCGGCTGGCGGCACTGGCGGGTCACGGTCGAGCGCTGGAGTTCGCCATCGGAACGGGCCGCGTAGGCGTCCCTTTGGCGGCCCGCGGGGTGCCCGTCGCCGGCATCGAGCTTTCCCGTCCGATGATCGAACAACTGCGCACAAAGGTCGACGACGCGACCATCCCAGTGATTGTCGGCGACATGGCCACCGCCCGAGCGCCCGGCGAGTACGCCGTCGTGTACCTCGTCTACAACACCATCTCGAACCTGCTCACGCAGGACGAGCAAGTCGAGTGCTTCCACAACGCAGCCCGACACCTCACAGCCGGAGGACGCTTTGTCATCGAGCTGTGGGTACCGCAGTTGCGCGCGCTCCCGCCCGGGCAGCAAGCGATTGTGTTTCGTTCGGAGGCCGGCTACATCGGCTTGGACACCTACGACGTGTTGAACCAGCGTGTCGTGTCGCACCACTTCACATTTGGCACAGGCAAGCACGCGGAGCTGCTTCGCAGCCCGCACCGCTACATCTGGCCGGCCGAGCTCGACTTGATGGCGCGCGTCGCAGGCTTCGAGTTGGAGACACGACACGCGGACTGGTCGGGCACCGAGTTCACCGCCGAGTCCGCGTCGCACGTGTCGGTCTACCGGGTGGCGGCCGATTCGTAGCCCGACCCAAGCCATAGGGCCATCGAGGTGGCTACGAGGACCAGTCCGTTCATCAGGATGGTGAACAGCAAGACCATCGGGGCGGGCGCAACCGTTACGGATAATGCCGGATCCATGACCCCCACGCATCCAACTCGCGCGGGCCCAGCGGGCTTGCTCGCTGACGCGACCACATCTGGGGGCTGGCCCTCGTGGCTGTTCGGTGAGACGCTTGGCATCGTCGGCGCGGGTGGGGTGCGCGCGGCGACGAGGCTGTGGATGGGAAAATGGGAAACTTTCGTAGGTTGACCTCGTGAATCAGCAGGTGTTCGAAGCGACGCGGCCCGATGATTACCTGCTGCGGCTAGCCGCCTCCGATCTGGGGCGCTCGTACAAGAGCTTGGCGTTATCGGAGTTGAGAGTCTCTCGCGGTGACACCGTGCTGGACCTGGGCTGTGGCCCGGGCACCGATCTGGCCTCATTCGCCGACGCAGTGGGGGTGGAGGGCGTCGTCATCGGTCTCGACCATGATCCGTGCGCGGTGGCACGGGCGACCGCTGAAACGGAGCGTCTCTCGCAGGTGGAGGTGCGTCAAGGCGACATCCACGTCCTCGACCTGGCCGACGACAGCATCGATCACGCACATACTGATCGTGTCCTGCAGCATGTTGCCGACCCGGCTGCGGTACTGACGGAGACGGTACGCGTCCTGCGGCCCGGTGGGACCGTGGTGTTGGCCGAGCCGGACTGGGACACGTTGATGATCGACTACCCCGACCCGTCGGTCGCCCGCGCCTACACCAGTTTCGTAACCAACCACGTCGTGCGCAATGCCTGCATCGGCCGGCAACTGTCGCGGCTGGCAATCGAAGGCGGCTTCACGATCGACAAGGTTGTACCGATCACCGCCGTCTTCCGTGACGCCCATGCCGCAGACAAGGTACTTGGCTTACGCCGGGTCACCGAGCGCGCGGTCTCCGCCGGCCACCTCACCGCTCAAGAGGGGCAGCCATGGCTGGACCATCTCGCGACGCGTCCGTTCTTTGCATCAGTCACGCTCTTCGTCACTGTGGCGAGCGTCCCCGCATCGTCTCGTTGAGCGATCCCCGAGCTAGTGATAACGCCTGCGTGGTCAACCGGTCGCTGCAACAGCCTCGTAGAACTTCTGTGATGGTGTCAGAAACCCGAGGGTCTTGCGTGGCCGGCCGTTGAGTTCGGCGGCGACGGCGTCGAGCTCTGCCTGGACGATCGCCTTGAGGTCGGTGCTTTTCGGGAAGTACTGGCGCAGCAGCCGGTTGGTGTTCTCGTTGGTGCCGCGCTGCCACGGTGACTTGGGGTCACAGAAGTAGATCTGCACACCGGTGTCGACGGTGAACGTCGCGTGCTGAGCCATCTCTTTGCCTTGGTCCCACGTCAGTGAGCGGCGCAGCTGCTCGGGCAGCGTCGCGATCTGCGCGGCCAGCGCGGCGACGACCTTGTCAGACGCGTGACCTTCGGGCAGGGCGATCAGCATCGCGAACCGGGTCGCTCGCTCGACGAGGGTGACGACCGCCGACTGGCCTTTGCCCATGATCAGATCGCCTTCCCAGTGGCCTGGCACCGCACGATCCTCAGCCTCGGCGGGACGTTGCGAGATGTGCACGGTGTGAGTCAGCTGTCCCTTGCCGGTGCCGCGGGTGCGGTTGTGCGACCCGGGCTTGCGGACTTGGCGGCGGGTGCGCAGGTACGCCGTGAGCTGGCGTTTCAGCGCCCCCTTGGACTGCACGAACAGCGACCGGTAGATCGTCTCGTGCGACACCCACATCTCCTGGTCGTCGGGGAACTCCAGCCGCAGCCAGCCTGCGATCTGGCCAGGAGACCACCGCAGGGCCAGCTTGTCTTCCACGACATGACGTAGCTCGGTGTGCGTCGCCAACCGCGAGGGCTTGGGGCGACGGCGGTTGTGCATCGCGGCGCAGTCAGCCGCGCCGGCGCGGTAACGGCGCGCTCCGCCGTGGCGGCTCACCTCGCGCGACACCGTCGACGGGGCGCGTCCCAGCCGCCGCGCGATGCACCGCAACGACTCACCCGCGGCCAGGCCTCGAGAGATCTCCTCGCGCTCGCCGGTCGTCAGATGGATGGCCGCGGCTCGCGCGATCACTGGGCGGATGCCACCCGCGTCACGGATGCGATCGTTGACCGTCCCGGCCGGCCGTCCCAACTTCCGCGCGATAGCGGCCGCCGTTTCGCCTGCGCCGTACAAGTCCCACAGCTGCTCCAGCTCGCCCGAGCTCATCAGATTCGTGCCCATGCCCACCTCCG
>JALZLC010000253.1 GCA_030858885.1 Actinomycetota bacterium | reverse complement strand
CGATCCGCGACCGCGCGGCACGCAGGGCGAGGCCCCCAGGCACCGTGGCGGGAGTCAGCCGGTCCAGCGGCCGGAACAGCAGCGGATGATGCGCCAGCAGCAGGTCCGCGCCGCGTGCGGCGGCCTCATCCAGTGTGGCGGCGACCACGTCGAGGCACAGCAGCACACCGCCCACAGGGTCGTTGGGGTCACCGACCTGTAAACCTGCGACATCCCAGGACGCAGCGTGATTCTGTGGATACAATGCGTCGACGACCTGAACCCAGTCGGCGAGGCGGTCGACCATGGTCGCAGCGTAGCTGGGGACTTGTTCAAGACCCAGGGGCGGCAGTCCGAAGATCAAGGACTGGGGTGGGGTGAGCCCTCCAGGGGAGGACCGGTTGTGGTGAGGCGTCTCGAGCATCCGGCCAAGGTCCGGCTGTACGTCGCAGTCGTGTCCGTGGTCGGCATCGCCGCGTGGCTGGCGGCCTTCTCTGATGGCGCCCGTGGTCTGCTCGCCGCCAATGGCTCCGTCACGCTGGTCTTGACCATCGCCGTGGTGCTCACCGAGTTGCGTTCGATGCGGTTCGCCCAAGACGAGGTTGGCGAGGTGACGCTGTCCACGACCTTCGCCTTCGCGCTGTTGCTGGCCGCCGGCACCGCGCCGGCCGTGCTGGTCCTTGGCGCGGCCTCGGCGCTCGGCGACCTGCTGCTGCGCAAGCCGGTGCAGCGCACCGTGTTCAACGTCGGCCAGTACTCGCTGTCCCTGGGTGCCGCGGGCCTGGTCGCCTCCAGCCTCTCAGGCAACGCGGCACTGCTCGCGCAGCCGCGGTTGAGTCTGTCCGGCTTCGCCGCACTGCTCGCCTCGGGTGTCGCCTTCTACGTGGTCAACACGGTGCTGACGGGCACCGTCCTCGCCCTGCGCCAGCACCTGTCGATCACGGCGGTCCTGCGCCAGGACGTGGTGGTGCACGCCTTCACCTACGGCGTGCTGCTGGCCCTGGCCCCAGCCGTGGTCGTGGTCGCCAGCGTCAACGCGGGTCTGCTGGCGCTGCTGGTGCTTCCCGTCATCGCGGTGTATCGCGGCGCCCGCGCGTCGATGGAGAAGGATCACCTCGCGCTGCATGACGCCCTCACCGAGCTACCGAACCGGCGGCTGTTCCTCGAGCGCCTGGCCAGTGAGCTGCGCATTGCCGGCACCGAGGAGCAGGTTGCGGTGCTGATCATCGACCTCGACCGCTTCAAGGAGGTCAACGACGCGCTCGGCCACCACATGGGCGACCGCCTGTTGCAGGTCGTTGGCGCAGACTTGCAGCATGCCGCCGGAACCGGCGCGCTCGCCGCCCGCTTGGGCGGTGACGAGTTCGCCATGGTCCTGCCGGGCGTCGACGGGGCGGATGACGCCGTGCGGATGGCCAAGGCCGTCCTGCACAAGCTGACCAGCCCGATCGAGATCGACGACCTCACCCTCGACATCGGCGCCAGCCTCGGCATCGCGCTGTACCCGGAGCACGGCTCGGACGTTTCCACGCTGATGCTGCACGCCGACGTGGCGATGTACCTGGCCAAGGACACCCACGGTGGCTACGAGGTCTACTCCCCCGAGCGCGACCCGCAGTGGCGCCAGCGCATCACCTCCCCCGCCGACCTGCGTCGCGCCGCGGAGAACGGCCAGCTGGTGCTGCACTACCAGCCCAAGGCCGACATGCGCACCGGGCAGGTGCAGGGTGTCGAGGCGCTCGTGCGCTGGCAGCACCCGGAGCACGGCATGGTTCCCCCCGACGAGTTCATCCCGCTGGCCGAGCGTGCCGGCCTCATCGGCGTCGTCACCGCCTTCGTTCTGGACACGGCGCTGGCACAGCTCCAGCAGTGGCGTGACGACGGTCTGGACCTGCAGCTCGCCATCAACGTCTCCGTGCAGAGCCTGTACGACCAGCGCTTCCCCGAGATGGTGCAGCGGGCACTGCGCCGCTGGTCGGTGCCGGCCGAGCGCCTCGTCCTCGAAGTTCCCGAGTGCACGGTCATGGCCGACCCACGCCGGGCAGCGCGGGTGCTCGCCGAACTGGCGGCCATGGGCGTCACCATGGCGATCGACGACTTCGGCACGGGCGCCGCGTCCCTGGCGGCGTTGCGGCAGCTGCCGGTCAGCGAGCTGAAGATCGACAACGCCTTCGTGCTCGGCATGGCGACCGACAGCGCCGACGCGACGATCGTGCACTCCACGATCGACCTCGGCCGGCGCTTCGGGCTGTCGGTGGTGGCTGAGGGTGTCGAGTCGCAGCGCGTCTGGCAGCTGCTGGCACGGCTGGGATGTGACCAGGCACAGGGCTTCCACATCAGCCGCCCACTCCCGGCCGACGAGCTGACCCCGTGGCTGCGCAGCAACCGGAAGCCCGCCACGGACGGCGACGTCATCCGGCTGACGAAGGCCAGCGCTCGCACTGCCGTCTAGACCGCTGTAGCGGTCTAGGCTCGGCGTACGTCCTCCCCCCGCACCCCCCGCTCGGCCTCTACCCTGGCGGGGAAACGACCCGGGCGCCGCCATGCTGTTTCCGACGATCCAGTTCGCGCTCTTCTTCCTGCTGGTCCTGGTGGCCAGCTGGCTATCGATGCCTCGCCCGGTGCGCTGGAAGCCGTTCATGCTGGCGGCCAGCTACCTGTTCTACGCGGCCTGGGACTGGCGGTTCCTTGGCTTGCTGTTCGGCGTGACCGTCGCCAGCCAGGTCGGTGCGGTCGCCATCCACCATGCAGCCACTGAGCAGTCGAGGCGGTGGCGCCTTGGCCTGACGGTCGCCGCCGATCTGGCGGTGCTCGCCTGGTTCAAGTACTACGGGTTCTTCGCGACCTCGCTGGCCAACCTGCTGGATCCCCTCGGGCTCGCGCCACCGCTGCCGTTGCTGCAGATCGTGCTGCCCGTGGGCATCTCGTTCTTCACCTTCCAGGCCATCAGCTATGTGGTGGACGTGTACCGACGCGAGCTGGCGCCGGCGCGGCCGATCGACGTGGCCGTGTACCTGGCCTTCTTCCCGCACCTGGTCGCCGGTCCGATCGTGCGCGGCACGGAGTTCCTGCCCCAGCTGCGTTCCCCCCGCGATCCCCGCAGGGTGGACGGGGGGCGGGCGTTCCTGCTCATCGCGGGAGGCCTGTTCAAGAAGGTCGTGGTGGCCAACCTCCTGGCCACCACCCTGGTCGACCCGGTGTTCGCCAGCCCCGCCAGCGCCAGCGCGGCGGAGATCCTCGCCGCCACCTACGGCTATGCGGTACAGATCTACGCCGACTTCAGCGGCTACACCGACATCGCCATCGGCTGCGCGCTGCTGCTGGGCTTCACCTTCCCCGACAACTTCGACCGGCCGTATGCGGCGGTGTCGCTGCAGGACTTCTGGCGGCGCTGGCACATGACCCTGTCGCGGTGGCTGCGCGACTACCTGTACATCCCGCTGGGCGGCAGCAGCGGCGGCCCTCGGCGCACCGCACGCAACCTGCTGCTGACGATGCTGCTGGGCGGCCTGTGGCACGGTGCCGCCTGGACGTTCGTGGTGTGGGGTGCGATTCACGGCCTCGGGCTCGCCGTCGAGCGGAGGTACGGAGGCGCACGCAATCGGTTCGTCGGACGGCTGTTGACCTTTCACGTCGTGTGCCTGGCCTGGATCTTCTTTCGTGCCGGCTCCTTGCCGGCGGCCGGCACGCTGCTGTGGCGGCTGCTGACGGCCTGGGGGCCGGCGCCGTTGGTCACCCCCGCGGTCGTCGCCGTCATCGCCGCGGCGCTGGCGATGCAACTGCTGCCGCGCGACGTCGGTGCCCGCCTGCAGTACGCCTTCTCTCGGATGACCCCCACGATGCAGGGGGCGACGCTGGGGCTGTGCCTCCTCGCCATCGACGCGCTAGGCCCGCAGGGCGTCGCTCCCTTCATCTACTTCCAGTTCTGATGGCCCTGTTGTCGCTGCCACCGCCGCCGCCTCGCCGGCCCATGGCCGCCGGCCACGCCATCCTGGTGGTGCTGATCGCCCTCGGGATCGGCATGGTGCTCAACGCGCCGGGGTTGGCCGCCGCGGCGGCACGCCAACCGTTCGGATGGCAGCGCAGCGTTGCCGTGACGCTGCTCACGCCGATCCGGACGTTTTCCGACCTGGCCGGCCTGAACTGGCCCCACGTCGCCTTGGCGGACGTTGCCGCCCAGGCCACCGGCTCGGCGTCGTCCGGCGACCAGGTCGCGGCGGCGGCGCCTGCCCCGGCCCAGCGTGCGACCGCACCGACCGCAGCGGTCACTGGTGACGAGACCGAACCATCGCCGCGGCGTTCTCCTGCCGGCGATGACCGCCGCGGCGGCACACGGGAGTACCCGCTGCGGATGTGGGTGGGTGGCGACTCCCTGACCAGCGAGTTCGGCCCTGCCCTGGTCGACGTGGCGGTGCGAACGCGCAGGGTCACCGCAGATGTCGACTTCCGCTTCTCCACTGGCCTGGCCCGACCGGACTTCTTCAACTGGCCGGCGCAGCTGCGGCGGGTGGCGGCCACTGTTGATCCGGACGTGTTCGTGGTCATGTTCGGCGCCAACGACGGGCAGAACCTGCAGGTCGACGACCGCGTACTGACCTTCGGCACCCCGGCCTGGCAAGCCGAGTACCGTCGCCGGGTGACCGCCGTGATGCAGCGCCTGTCGGCCCGCGGCCGGTGGGTGTGGTGGGTCGGACAGCCGGGTATGCGCTCCCCCGACTTTGACGCGCGCATGAGCCTGCTCAACGAGGTCTACCGCTCGGCCGCGGCGGACCACCAGCGGGTCAGCTACGTCGACAGCCGCGCCTTGTTCACCGGCCCGACCGGCGCCTTTTCGCCCTACCTGGACGACGGGGGCGGCAACCGGACTCTGATGCGCCAGCAGGACGGCATCCACCTGACCCGAGCCGGGGGTCAGCGACTGGCCGACGACGTGTTCGCCGAGGTCGCCGCCCGCTGGGGACTGACCGAGGGAAACTGACGGCGCCGGACCTCGCGCCGCCTACGACCCGCGGCCAAGCGCCGCATACGACCTCATCCGACCTCGCCTCCGCGCCTCGGCGGCGTCAGCCAGGCTGGCCGCCGGCGCCCGTGATGGTGTCGATTTCGGCGAGCTCGTCGTGGGTGAGCTGCCATTCGGCGGCGGCGACGTTGCCCTTGACCTGCTCGGCGCTGGTGGCGCCGGCAATGACCGAGGGAACCACGGGCTGCGCCAGCAGCCAGGAGAACGCCAGCTCCAGCAGGGTGTGGCCACGCTGTTCGCAGAACGCTCGCAGGTGCTCGGTGATCTCGACGTTGCGGGCGTTGCGGAACCGCTCGGCTCGTTGTCCCATACCGGCCAGCCGGGAGCCTTCGGGAGCGTCCTCGCCAGGACGGTACTTGCCGGTCAGCATGCCGCCCTCCAGCGGGAAGTAAGGCAGCAAGCCCATCCCGTGGCGCCGGCAGGCTTGGATCACGCCCTGCTCGGGCTCACGGTGCAGGACGCTATAGCGGTTCTGGACGCTGACGAACGCGGTGACACCTCGGTCCGCCGCGGCCTTGTGTGCCTCGTCGATCTGTGCCGCGTCGAAGTTCGAGCAGCCAACCTCACGCACCTTGCCGGCCTGCACCAGGCCGTCCAGCGCCTCCAGGGTGTCGGTGATCGGCGTGAGGTCGTCGGGCGTGTGCAGCTGGTACAGGTCGATGCGGTCCGTGCCGAGGCGACGCAGGCTGTCGTCCACCGCCTGGCGCACGTAGGCGGCGCCGGCACCGCCTGACAACCCGTGCTCAGGCGCGTCAGCACCGAACTTGCTGGCGATCACCACCTCGTCGCGGCGGTCGCCGAGGGCCTGGCCGAGCAGCTCCTCGGAGTGGGTGCCGCCGTAGATGTCAGCGGTGTCGAACAGGGTGATGCCGGCGTCCAGCGCCGCAGTCACCACCTCGTGGGTGCGGGCCGCGCCGATGCGGCCACCGAAGTTGTTGCAGCCGAGCCCCACGGCCGACACGGTCAAGGAACCGATTGTGTTGGTCTGCATGGCAGGAGATCGTGCCCACCGGTGGGCGCGGGAACCTCCC
>JALZLC010000249.1 GCA_030858885.1 Actinomycetota bacterium | reverse complement strand
GCGGGTCCGCGTCCCGGCGTGCCCCGGCCGTCGGCCACCAGCACCGCGAACCCCTGGTCGGCGAACCACTGGGAGGTCAGCAGCGCATCGTGGCTGGCAACGGCGCGTTGTGCGTGCGGACCACCGTAGGGGTCAAGCAGGACAGGGAGTGGCCGGGCGTCGGGCGGGTGGCCGGAAGGCAGGCACAGCACCGACCGCAGCCGGCGCTGGCCCAGCCACAACAGCCGAGCCTGCGTCGTGATCACCGGGGTCGCGGCCAGTGACCGCACCGGGAACGAACCTGACCGGTGCCGCACCACGGTGGTCGCGCCTGGCCGGTCGAGTCGCCGGGTGGCGGTGACCAGCGTGGTGTCGTTGCCGGCCGCCACTGCGACCTCGTCGGACGCGGTCAGGCGCTCGAGCTCCTGGCCGTCGACGCCGACCCGCCAGACGCTGACCGCGGCGGGATCCTCCTGTGACGCGGTGAATATCAGGCCCGCCGGCGAGGTCGACACGACGGCGCGGACCTGCAGTCCCACCGGCGTGACGGGACGTCCGCCCACCGTCAGCCGCCGGGTGTCCTGCTCGTCGGCGGTGTCCACGAGCTGGCCGTCGGGCAGCCAGCGGGGCACGCCGGCCACCAGGTCGACCCACTGCTCGTCGGGAACGCGGCTGGCCACGCGCACCCCGCCCGCATCGGCGCCATCGGCGTTCGCGGCTAGGACGACGCGCTCGCGCTGGTCGCGTGACTGCACCACCAACGTCAACGGGCCGGACGCCGACCACACCACCTCGGCCAAGTAGGGCAGGGCGCCGCGGTCCCAGGCCATGTCCAGCAACTGCCCGCCGAGGTCGACGACGAACAGGCTGACGTCGGCGTTGGGGGTTCCGGCGGCCGGGTAGGCCAGGGTCACTGGCGCCGTGGCGGGTTCGGCTGGGTCTGCGATGTGCCAGCGCTGAACGGGAGTCGTGTCGACTCGGGCGACCGCGAGCCGCCGGGAGTCCGGCGACCACCAGTAGCCGCGGAGCCGGTCCATCTCCTCGGCGGCGATGAACTCGGCCAGACCCCAGGTCACTTCTGGATCGTCGTCGCCCGCGATACGGCGTTCGCCGCTGCCGTCGATGCCGACGACGTGCAAGGCACCGTCTCGCACGAACGCCACCAGGCTGCCGTCCGGCGAGGGTCGTGGATCGATGACGGCGCCGCTGACTGCCAAGGCGCGGGCGTCGCCGGCGACGAGGTCGGCGACGAAAAGTTGACCGCCGAGGGCGAACGCGGCCACGGTGGCCTGGTCGTCGGTGGCAAAGGCCACGATGCCGCCCGCCGACTCGCGAGAGCGTTCACGGCGTGCCCGTTCCTCGGGCGGCAGCCGGCTGTCGTCGGCCCCCAAGTCGCGCGGGTCGGCGATGCACCGCTCCTGTCGATCAGCCAGATCCAGCGCCCACAGGCAGCCGAGCGGATCTTCGCCGCCCCTGCTGCGCAGGTACACGACGCGGGAGCCGTCGTCGGCCACGCGGAAGCTGCGGGGAGCGCCGAGGGTGAACCGCTGGGTCCGTGCGGACTGCCGCGGGAAGGACACGCTCACGCGCGAGCCAGCTCCTCCTCGCGCCGCCGCGGGCAACGCTGTTCGTGACCCGGTCGCACCCACGTCCACGCCTGACAGGACGGGCAACGAGTGCCGTCACGGACGATCGGGTTGCCCTCAAGGGCCAGCGGCAGATGAACGTCGAGCTCGGCGCACACGAACGCCTCGTAGGCCTTCTCGGCCAGCTGGCGGTTGCGGGTGGCCAGCGCGTCGAGCTCGCCCTGGGGGTCGATCGACACGCCGTCTGAAACCAGGCCGGCGATGAGGTGGGCGGACTCGGGCCGAGCCAGATCCAAGCCTTCGATCGTCGGGGTGCGCAGCGCGTCGGGCAGCGGCAGGTCGACACCTCGTTCGCGCCAGAACTGCCACCGAGCGAGACCCTGCGCCCGGTCGCCGGAAGCGGCCTCGACCGACTCGCGGATGCGCTCGCGTAGCCGGTCACCCATCCCGTGGTCACGGGCCCAGGCCATGATCGACCCGATATCGGGGCTGTCGAGATCCACCCGGTCCAGCAGCGCGGGCAGGCGCTCGGGGTAGTGCTCGGCGGTCAGCGACAGCGTCGCCACCGTCGCCGGCAGACGGTCGATGTGGGCGGACAGCAGCGCATCCACGCCAGCCGGGACGGGCTTGGCCTGCCGCACCGAGGCGGCTTCCGCGAGCCAGGAGTCCGTCGGCTTGTCGGGCAGCGGGATGTCAAGGCCAGGCTCGCGTTCAAGCAGCGCCGTGGCGATCTGTGGCCGGCGACCCACGGCGGCGAGGTCAGCCGTGACGATCTCCCGCAACCAAGTCCAGATCAGACCCTGAGCGCTGGCAATGTCCTCGGCCACTCGCTCGGCACGACCGCCCATGCCCAGGCGTGCAGCCTTGGACAGCATCTCGCGGGCACGCTCCAAGGCGCGCTGGCGCTCGGCCAGCACCGGCTTGACCTCGTCGGGCCGGATGCGGAACAGCTCCCACAGCGAGAACAGGTCGCGGTAGCGCCCAGCCGCCGCCGACGCCACGAAGTGGCGGGCGAGGGCGGC
>JALZLC010000248.1 GCA_030858885.1 Actinomycetota bacterium | reverse complement strand
CGATTGCCGCCGGCATCGAGATCATCATCGGCGTGCTGAAGATGCGGGCGCCCGGGATGACGCTGAGCCGGATGCCACTGTTCGCCTGGGCGGTGCTGGTGATGGCGTTCATGATCCTGTTCGCCTTTACGCCGCTGATCATCGGCAGCCTGCTGCTCGAGCTCGACCGTGGTTTCGGCACCCAGTTCTTCAACCCCCAACAGGGCGGCAGCTCACTGTTGTGGCAGCACCTGTTCTGGATCTTCGGCCACCCGGAGGTCTACATCCAGTTCGTCCCGGCGACGGGCGTGGTGTCGGCGATTCTCCCCGTCTTCGCGCGGCAGCGCATCGTCGGCTACACCTGGATGGTCGGCTCGCTGGTGGCGATCGGGTTCCTGTCGTTCGGCCTGTGGGCGCATCACATGTTCGCCGTCGGGCTGCCGCCGCTGGTGTTGAGCTTCTTCTCGGCCGCCAGCATGGCCATCGCCATCCCCGCCGGGGTGCAGATCGTGGCCTGGGTCGCCACAATCTGGTCTGGTCGGCCGGTGTGGAAGACGCCGTTCCTGTTCGTGGTCGGCTTTTTGGTCATCTTCGTCATCGGCGGGATCACCGGAGTGATGGTGGCCGCCGTCCCGTTCGACCTGCAGGCCCACGACTCGTACTTCGTCGTTGGTCACCTCCACTACGTGCTGATCGGCGGGGTGGCCTTCCCGATCTTCGCCGGCGTCTACTACTGGTTCCCGAAGTTCACCGGCAGGTTGCTCGACGAGCGGCTCGGCAGGCTGAACTTCTGGCTGCTGTTCGTCGGGGTGAACACCGCGTTCTTCCCGATGCACATCGTCGGGCTAATGGGGATGCCGCGACGGGTCTACACCTATCCGGCGGGCCTGGGATGGGAGGTCTACAACCTGATCTCAACCATCGGCGTGCTGATCATCGTGCCGGGCATCGCCGTGTTCATCTGGAACGTGATCCGCAGCTACCGGCGGGGGGAAGAGGCGGGCAACAATCCATGGGGCGCTGACTCGCTCGAGTGGGCGGTGCCATCGCCGCCGGCCGAGCACGGCTGGTCGGTCCTGCCCATCGTGCGCAGCCGCCACCCCCTGTGGGATCAGGACGAGTTGGACCGCGGCGACGAGCGCATCGAGCGGTTCGTCCACGGGCTGTCGCAGTGGCCGCTGCGGTGGCGGGCCGCGGTGATCGTCGGGACGGCCGACGGGCGACCCCAGGAGGTGTTTCGGGTGTCCGACCCGTCGATCTGGCCGCTGATCGCCGCGGGCGGGGTCGTGCTGATCTTCCTGTCCGAGCTGGTCAAGCTGCGCTGGGGCGCGGCGGTCGGGGCGTTGATCATCGTCGGAGCGGTGATCCGCTGGAACTGGCCCGTCGAGCCGCCGATGAGCGTCGAGGACGAGGACGCCTTCGAGCGCGAGCACGGTGTGGCGGTCAACGCCGGCGGCAGCGTGGTGGTCGCCACCTGGGGGACGGCGCTGGTGATGCTCTTCGTCGGCATCGCGTTCTCGGCCCTGCTGCTGAGCTACTTTTACCTGCGGTTGGAGAACCCGCAGTGGCCGCCCCCTGGCATTGCCGAGCCGAGCCTTGTCCGGGCTCAGCTCGCTGCGGCGCTGATCGTCGCCAGCGCCGCGGCGGTGCTGTCGGCCCTGCGCCGCGTACGGGCCGCGGACCAACGCGGCTTCATCGGCGGCCTGGTCGGGGCCCTCGTCCTCGCCGGCGCAGGCGGGATCGTCCAGTACCTGGACATCGCTGGGCTGGGCTTCGACGGCACCACCCACGCCTACGGGTCGATCTTCTTCACCCTGGCCGGATTCATCTACGTCGTGACGATCGGCGCCATGATCGCGGTGGCAATGATGCTGTTCTGGGCGATCCGGGGCCTGTACACCGTCCGCCGGCACGCAGCCATCGCCAACGTCGCCAGGTTCTGGGCCTTGATGGTCGTCGTATGGGTCGTCGGCTTCGGCACCCTCTACCTCGGACCCCATCTGACATGAGCGATCCGGCTACTCCTCACGACGGCCCCTCCTCGAGGGGCGGGTCAACAACGGCGGCGGAGGGGACGCCGGTTGCCGTTGACGTCTCCCGGGACCGCCGGGCCAGGACGACCATTGCCATGTTCTTGGCGGGCCCGGTGATCTGGTCGGTTCATTTCATGCTCGTCTACCTCGTCGTCGAGGCGGGGTGCACCGGCGACGGCCCCGGGCTGCGCCTGTTCGACCCGCCGGTGCCGACGGTCGTGACGCTGGCCGCGACCGTCGTGGCGACGGCGGCCTGCCTCGCGTCCGCGGGATGGAGTTACCGGGAATGGCGTGCGAACCGGCACAAGGTGGCCAACCAAGCCGAGCGCCCGACTGGTGAACTCGACGAGCACGACCGCCGCGAGTCGCTGGCCTTCGCCGGCTTTCTGCTCTCGCTGCTCGGGGCGGTCACCGTCCTCTTCGTCGGTCTCCCGGCCCTGGTCCTCCCGGCATGCTGACCGTGGTCCTCGCCCACGCGGGACAGCCGCCGGCACCCCACGACCTGTGGGGCGCGTGGAACCTCGAGCCGGCGTTGCTGCTCGGCCTCTGCGCCGCGGTGTGGGCCTACCGGCGTGGCCAGACCGGCGGCCTGCGGCGGAAGGTCGACACCTGGCGGGCGCGCTGCTTCGCGGGGGCCATGGTGGCGGTCGGCGTTGCGCTGCTCTCGCCCCTCGACGCCCTGTCGGGCGCTTTGGCCTCCGCGCACATGGTGCAGCACATCCTGCTGCTGCTCGTCGCGGCGCCGCTGCTGGCGCTCAGCGCGCCGTCCAGCACCCTGCTGCGCGGCAGCCCGCTGAGCGTGCGGCAGGCTCCTGGCCGATGGCGCAGACGCCTGCGTCTGAACCGGGGCCATCTGGTTGCCTTGCGCCACCCGGCCACCGTGTGGCTGCTGCACGTCGGCACGCTGTGGTTCTGGCACGCCGCGGTCCCCTACGACGCGGCGCTCGACAACGAGCTTGTCCATATCCTGGAGCACACGAGCTTCCTGGTTACCGCCATGCTCTTCTGGCGTGTCGTCATCGGCGCCCGCAGCCCGGGCCGGGTGCCGAACGGGTTGGGCGTTCTGCTGGTCTTCGGCATGGCGATGCAAAGCGTCTTCCTCTCGGTCCTCCTGACCTTCGCCCGGACGCCGTGGTACGCCGGCTACGCGGCGACAACGAGGCCCTGGGGTCTGGCGCCGCTCGCCGACCAGCAGCTGGCTGGGGTCATCATGTGGATCCCCGCCGGCCTCGTCTACCTGGCGGCGGCGCTGGCCCTGATGGTTACGTGGATACGGTCGACGGAGCGCGAAGATGTGGCGCTGTAGGCCGGGCTGCGGAGTGGCAGCTTGCGGGCGCCGCCCGTCTTCTACAGCGCTTCGACGCCGGCCCTGACGTCTATCCCACGGAGAGCCGATCTCATGCCATGCCGGTGTTGGCCTCAGCGTTGTTGGCGCAGCGCCGTCACCGCCTGGCTGCGCTTGTCCACGACGACGGTGAACAAGTTGGACGCCAGCGTCCCGGTGCGCAGGGCCGACTGAAGCTGTTCCACCGTGGTGATCGCGGAGCCGGTGTTCGATGTCGCCGTTACCCGCACCGCCGTCGGCTCTGAAATGAAGATGTCGCCGGTTTCCCTCGTGGTCCGCCCGCTCGCGGCGTACGGGTCGGTGAAGTTGCGCAGCCACAGATCGCCGTCGCCGCCGGGATCGCCCGCAGGGGGCAGTCCGATGACCCTGAAGCCGGTCTCGGCATAGTCGCCAGGAAGATGCAGCTCGCCCGTGTACTCGTCGTTGCCGCGGAAGAAGCCGGCCCGGAGGGCGTAGTCAGCGGTGAAGGTCAGCGAGGTGATGCGCCCTTCACTGACGTCCACCACGAATCGGCCCTGACTGTGGTTGTAGCTGTCAGCCAGTTCGGGCTCGGAGTCGGGGTTGCTGAGCCCGAAGACATCGGCGATCGGTGCGTCGGGCGGACAGCGGGGCAAGCCGTCCGGTGCCGGATTGCCGCACAGCCTCGCGGGTTGCAGACCGACCTGCTCGAGCAGCCCATCCACGACGACGCTGCGCGCCTCGCCGGCGGCCACCGCCTCCTCGGGAGTCACGGCGTCCGCGTCGGCGTGGTGGTAGCGGTAGCCGTCAAGTTGGATCGCGTCGCCCTCGGCCGACCAGCAGACTTCGGTATCCAGCTCCTCGATCCGCTCGGAAGGGCGGGGCGGCGCACCGGTGGGTGCACCCACGATGACGGTGCCGTCGGACACCTCGGCACGGTAGGCGGCCATGCTCGTCGGCGAGGGCCCGAAGGTGTACTGGCCGCTGCGGTTGAAGGTCGAACCGTGCTGGACGTCGATGAAGGCGGCACCCGCTTCGCACCACGCGAGCAGCTTCTGCGTTGCTGCGTGCGGGCTGTGCGCGTCCAGCACCGACACCCCTCCGTCAAGATCGTGGACCACGAACACGGGGCGCGTCGGGTCGAGGAACTCGGGGCTGACCGACCCCGCGGGTGGCAAGGGAAGCCGCACGCTACCGTTGGCTGGCAGGCCATCGGCGGGCGCAAAGCGGACTCTCGCAGTGGGGAAGTTCAGCAGCCCCACCGCGACGAGCGCCGTGACCACGGCCACCGCCATGGCCCCCCGCCCCGCCCAGCGTCGGGCGCGGCGGCGCATGGCCGCGTCGACGATGGCCGCGGTGTCGATGGGCGCGGTCTCGGGTCCTGCGGCCTGGCGCAGGCGGTCACGCAGGTCGGACATCACTCGGCTCCTCGTCGGCGAGCACACCGCGGTCCCGAAGCTGAGCGACCGCCTGGGCAGTCAGCGCCTTCACGGTGCCCGGCCGGCAGCGCATCAGTGCGGCCACCTGGTCGACCGGCAGGTCGGCGTAGTAGCGCAGGATCAGCGCCATACGGCGGCGGGGCGGAAGGGCCGCCACCGCCTGTCGGACGGCGATGGCGTCTGTCGGGTCGACGTCACGCCGTCCGTCAGGCCTAGCTGACAGCCGCTCGGTGGCACGCCGCTCGGCGCGACGGCGCGTGTACCAGGAGTTGGCGAGGTTCAAGCCCACCCGGTGAGCCCAGGCAGCGGGTGCTGCCATGGTCCGAACGCGGTTCCAGTCACGACACACCCGCACCAACGTCTCCTGTGCCAGCACCTCGGCGACGTCGCGGTCACCGCAGTACAGCGTCAGCGAACCAACCAGCCGCCCGTGCTGGGCAGCGCAGAACGTCGCCATCTCTGACCGCTCCTCAGCGTCCACAAGCCCCCTACTGGGCGCACCTGTCACCGAACATGACCAATGAGCCTTCGCTGCGGTTTAGCGGCGCTGCGCTCAGCGCTGTTGGCGCAGCGCGACGACCGACTGGCTGCGCTTGTCGACCACGACGGTGAACGAGGTCGACGCCAGCGTCCCGCTGCGCAGGGCTTGGCGCAGCTGGGCCAGCGTCGTGATCGTCGAACCGTCCGCGAGCTGCGCCCGGACCGACACGCGTCCCGGGTCGGGGATGTGCACTGCCGCCGTGTCGTCGCTGAACGTGCCGACGGTGGTCGGTCCCGTGTAGCTGCGCAGCCACAGTGCCTCGTCGACGTCCGTACGGCCGGAAGTGTGCCCGACCGACATGAACGCGTTCTCGTCATACGCGCCTGGCAGGTGCAGCTCGCCCCGGTACTGGTCGCGTCCTCGGTAGTAACCGAAACGCTCGGCGAGCACCACCGGCGTGTACATCAGCGCCGTGACCCGTCCGGCTCTCACGTCGATCAGGAAGCGCCCTTCGGATTGCTGATAGCTGTCGTCCTCTGGATCGATGACTTCTTCCACCATGACGATGGGGGCGTCGCGTGGGCAGCGCGGCAGCCCTCGCGGCGCCGGATCACCACACAGTCGCGGTGGCCGGTCACCGATGCGTTCGAGCAGGCCGTCGACCACGACGCCCTGTGCGTCCCCGGCCGCAACCGCCAGTTCGGGCGTCGCGGCGTCGCCGCCGGTGTGGTGAGCCAGGTACTTGGATGGCGGAAGGCGGCCGTACTCCGTCCAGCATGCGTCCCCTGAGGACGGGTCGGTCTCCGACCCGCGAGGCGGCGCCTGTCGGGCCGCTCCGGCGTTGACCTCACCAGCGACCACCTCGACCTCGTATGGGGTCATCCCGGTCGGCGCGGGCCCAAAGGTGTAGCGCCCGTGCTCGTCGAAGG
>JALZLC010000238.1 GCA_030858885.1 Actinomycetota bacterium | reverse complement strand
GGCCTGCTGCTGTTCTTCATCATCTGTGCGGTCTTCGCCCCGCTGCTGGCGCCCTACGGGCCGCAGGAGACGGTGGGATCGCTGGCCGCCGTCCCCCCCGGTCCCAGCGCCGAGTATCTGTTCGGCCTGGACGAGCAGGGCCGCGACGTCCTGTCGCGCGTCATCTACGGCGCCCGGCTGTCGCTGCTCGTCGGTGTGGTGTCCGTGGCGATTGGGCTGTCGCTGGGGCTCGTCCTCGGGGCCGTCTCCGGCTACTTCGGCGGTCGGGTCGACGGCGTCATCATGCGGTTCATGGACCTGATGCTGTCCATCCCCGGCTTTTTGCTGGCCATCGGACTGGTGACCCTGTTGGGCAGGGGCCTGTTCCAGATCATGTTCGCCATCGGCATCACCACCGTGCCGATCTTCGCTCGGCTGCTGCGCGGGTCCATCCTGGCTCAACGAGAAGCCGATTACGTGCTGGCCGCGCGCTCCGTCGGCACGCCGGGGTTCCGGCTGCTGACCGTGCACATCCTGCCCAACTCGATCGCGCCGGTGATCGTGCAGGCCACCTTGGCGATGGCCACCGCGATCATCGACGTGGCCGGGTTGAGCTTCCTGGGTCTGGGGCCCAACGATCCGAGCCTCCCGGAGTGGGGGAAGTTCCTCGCCGAGAACGCTGCACGTCTGCAGAACTCGGCGCACCTGGTGTTCTTCCCCGGCTTCGCGGTGGTGTTCAGCGTGTTGGCCTTCAACCTGCTGGGCGACGCGCTACGCGAAGCAATCGATCCGAAACTGAGGGCATGATGCCGTCCGACAGCCTTGAGGCAGGACGGTAAGCATGGCGCTGTTGGAAGTCCGTGATCTGCAAGTGCGTTTCTCGACCCGCGGCAAGACGGTGTACGCGGTCAACGGGATCTCGTTCGACCTGGACCCGGGCGACACGCTTGGCATCGTGGGGGAATCGGGCTGCGGCAAGAGCGTGTCGTCACTGGCGATGCTCGGCATCCTGCCGAAGCCGGCGGGGCGGGTCCACGGCGGCCAGGTCATGTTCGACGGTGAAGACCTGCTGACGCTGCCCGACGAGCGCCTGCGGCACATCCGCGGCAACGACATCGCCATGGTCTTCCAGGACCCGATGACCTCGTTGAACCCGGTCCTGACCGTGAGCCGGCAGCTGACCGAGGCGCTGCAGACCCACCTGGACATGGACAAGAAGGAGGCGGCAGCCGAAGCGGCCTCGCTGCTCGACCGCGTGGGTATTCCCGACGCCCGCCGGCGGCTGCGCGACTATCCCCACCAGTTTTCGGGCGGCATGCGCCAACGCGTGGGCATCGCCATGGCGATCGCCTGCAAGCCGAAGGTGCTCATCGCCGACGAGCCGACCACGGCGCTGGACGTGACCATCCAGGCGCAGATCCTGGAGCTGCTCCGCACCCTGGTCCGCGAAGAAGACATGGCGCTGATCCTGGTGACCCACGACCTGGGCGTGGTCGCCGGCATCTGCCAGCGGACGCACGTGATGTACGCCGGGCGGTTCGTGGAGACCGCCCCGACCGCGGAGCTGTTCGCCAACCCCAAGCATCCCTACACCGTCGGTCTGCTCAAGTCGGTGCCGCGCCTCGACGCGGCGCGCAAGCAACGGCTGGACCCCATCGGTGGGTCGCCTCGAGACCAGACCAGCGAACCGACGGCCTGCGCCTTCGCGCCGCGTTGCGCGTATGCCAGCACAGAGTCCTGGGAGGAGCTGCCGGTCCTGCGGGAGCTGGATGGCGCAACCGGCCCGGCCGCGCACCGGGTGGCGTGCTGGAACCCGGTTCCCGAGCAGGACCTTGTCGCCGCCGGCATCCGTGCGGCCCCCACCGGTGGGCAGCCTGGCAGTCACCAGGATCAGGAGCGGCAGGCGTGACCGACACCGAGTCGGTGGTCACCGCCACCCGCCAGGACACCGACCTGATCCGCGTCGAGGACCTCAAGGTCTATTTCCCCAGCAACGACGGGCTGATCTTCGGGCGCAAGGGCAACGACATTCGGGCGGTGGACGGGGTCAGCTTCACCATCCGGCGTGGGGAGACGCTGGGCCTGGTGGGGGAGTCGGGCTGCGGCAAGACCACCGTGGGGCGGACCCTGCTGCGGCTGTACGACCCCACCGCCGGGCGGATCCTGTTCGAGGGGAACGACATCGCGTCGCTGTCGGGTCGAGACCTGCGGCGGCTGCGTCGTCGCATGCAGATGGTCTTCCAGGACCCGTACTCGTCGCTCAATCCTCGGCAGAACGTCGCCAACATCGTTTCCGAACCCCTCCGCGTCCATCATCTGGCCAAGGGCGACGAAGCCGATCGCCGGGTCCACGAGCTGCTCGACATCGTCGGCCTGCCGGCGGCCGCCGCCAACCGCTACCCCCACGAGTTCTCCGGCGGGCAGCGCCAGCGCATCGGGTTGGCCCGGTCCCTGGCGGTCAACCCCGACCTCATCGTGGCCGACGAGCCCGTCTCCGCCCTCGACGTCTCGATCCAGGCCCAGGTCATCAACCTGCTGGAGGATCTGCAGAACGACCTCGGACTGACCTATCTGTTCATCGCGCACGACCTGGCGGTCGTCCGCCACATCTCCGACCGCATCGCGGTGATGTACCTCGGCACGATCGTGGAGGTCGCCCCCGCCGACGAGCTCTACGCACGCCCGCTGCATCCGTACACCAAGGCGCTGCTGTCCGCGGTGCCGATCCCCGATCCCGCCGTCGAGGCGAGCCGTGAGCGGATCATCCTCACCGGGGACCTGCCGTCACCGGCCAACCCACCTTCCGGCTGCCGCTTCCACACTCGTTGCCCGTACCGTCAGCCGACGCGCTGCGACGACGAGGACCCGGCGCTGCGCGAGCTGGCGTCCGGTCACACCGCCGCCTGCCACTGGGCGGAAGACATCGACAGCGGCACGATCCAGCCGCGACAGGACGCGGTGGCGGCGCCGCTGGGAGGCCATCCGGGCGACGCGGCTGCGCGCCCCGTGGCCTAGTC
>JALZLC010000224.1 GCA_030858885.1 Actinomycetota bacterium | reverse complement strand
CCTTGGATCCGCGTGCGCGAGGATGCCGTGGTTCGCGCGGACGGCAGTGATGGCGTCTACGGCGTGGTGGAGCTGCGCTCGTTGGCCCTGGGCGTGGTGGTGCGATTCGACGACGGAAGCACGCTGCTGGTTGGTCAGCACCGCTACACCATGGACGCGTGGTCGTGGGAGATCCCCGAGGGGGGCGGCGCGTTGCTCGGCAGCCCGCGGGACGAGGCCGCCCGCGAGCTGGAGGAGGAGACGGGGCTGCGCGCCACCACCTGGACCGAGCTCGGTGCCGTCGAGCCGTCCAACAGCATCACCGACCAGCGCGGCCTGCTGTGGCTGGCCGAGGACCTGACCCAGCACCAACCCGCCCCCGACCCCACCGAGGCGCTGGCGTTGTGGCGCCTGCCCCTGTCGGCTGCCATCACCATGGCCCTCGAAGGCCAGCTGACCGACGCCCTCAGCGTCGTGGGGCTGTGCCGCGCCGACCACCTTTTGCGCCAACGAGGCCAGCGACCGTGACCGCACTGGTGACCGGGGCCACCGGCTTCATCGGCTACGAGGTCGCTCGACAGCTCGTCGAGGCGGGCGTCGCCACACGGGCGCTCGTCCGGCGACGGCACCGCGCGCCGCTGCTCAACCCGTTCGACGTGGAGCTGGTCGGCGGCGACCTGGGCGACTCGGCCAGCCTGCGCAGGGCCTGCGACGGCGTCGATACCGTCTACCACCTTGCCGCGCGGGCCACCTTCGAACGCGAGGACCGTCTGCGCAGCACCATCGTCGAGGGCAGCGCCCGGCTGCTCGAGGCGGCCGCGGACGCTGGGGTGCGCATGGTGGTGTTCTCCAGCAGTCTCCTGGTCTACGGGAACCAGCCAACGGGGGTCATCACCGCGGCGACCCCTGTGGCGCCGGCGGTTGCTTACGGGCGGATCAAGATCGAGGCCGAGCGGTACCTGGCCGAGCTGGCGGCCGAGCGCGACATCGGCCTGGCGATCGTCCGCCTGCCTCACGTCTACGGGGCCCGCGACCTCATGTTCGCGCAGCTGCACCGCCGCTGGTCGATGCTTCCCGGCTTGCGGGCGGACGCGTACGCACACCTGCACGTCAGCGACGCCGCCCGCCTGTTGATCGCGACCGGAACGCAAGGCTGGACCGGCGCAAGCCCCGCCGGCGACCAGACCAACACGAGCTGGGACGAGTTCTTCCGCATCCTGCGCCACTACTACCCGGGACACCACGTGCTGCGGGCGCCGGGAGTGATCGCCGCACCGGTGGCCGGACTGGTGGAAACGGTGACCCGCGCGCTGTCGAAGCCGTCGATGGTGACCCGCGACACCGTCCACGCCGCCGAGCTGCGCCTGCCCGTGCAACCCGGCCTGCTGTGGTCACAGCTGGGGCTGCAACCGCGGTATCCCTCGGTGCGCGAAGGCATCCCCGCGTCCCTCGACGAACTGGTCGCCTACCGTTGGCGACATCCGGTGCGTGACCGCACCTGACCAACCTGAGTACAGGAGTTGTTGCCATGCGCGTCGCCATGACCGGATCGACGGGGCTGATCGGCAGACAGCTGTCAGGCCTGCTGAGCGCCGACGGTCACCAGGTCGTCGGGCTGGTGCGGCCCGGCAGCCGTTCCCGGTCAGGCGAAACGGTGGCATGGAACCCCGATAACGGCGACGTGGACACCGCCGGGTTGCAAGGCGTGCAGGCGCTCGTGCACCTTGCCGGCGAGAGCATCGCCGGCGAGCACATCCTCGGCAGCCGCTGGACGTCGGAGAAGAAGCGCCGGATTCTCAACAGCCGCAGCCGGGGCACCGAGACCATCGCCGAGGCTCTGGCCACCATGACCGACGGCCCGCGGGTGCTGGTGTGCGCCTCGGGGATCGGCGTCTACGGCGACCGCGGCGACGAGGTGCTCACCGAGGACTCCGGACCGGGCCAGGGGTTTCTCGCCGAGGTCGTGCAGGCCTGGGAGGCGGCCGCCTACCCGGCGCGGGAGGCGGGCGTGCGCGTCGTGCACGTGCGCATGGGTGTCGTGCAATCGCCCAAGGGCGGGGCACTCGGCCGTCAGCTCCCGATCTTCAAGATCGCCGGCGCCGCCCGGCTGGGCTCGGGCAGGCAGTACGTCAGTTGGATCAGCCTCGACGACGTCGCCGGGATCCTGCGTCACGCGCTGGTCACCGAGTCGCTGCACGGCGTGGTCAACGCCACCGCGCCGACGCCGGTCACCAACGCCGAGTACACGCGAACCCTCGCGCGGGTCATCCGTCGGCCGGTGCTGCCGATCGGGGTTCCCGCCTGGGCTCCAGGCCTGATCCTCGGCCGCGAGCTGGTCGACGAGCTGCTGTACTACAGCGCCCGCGTCCTGCCCGAGCGCGCCGAGGCCTCCGGCTACACCTTCAGCGAGCCACATCTCGAGGCCGCGTTGCGCCGCATGCTCGCCCGCTGACGAGGTGGGCGCCGAGGGGTCAGCGCCGGCAGCCGGCGGCGAGCTCGGCGACCAGCGCGGTCACCGCGTCGGGCCCACCGTCGCCTGCGGCTCGCACGATCGCCGAGCCGACGATCACGCCGTCGGCGAAGCTCGCCACCTCCCGGGCGTGCTCGCCGCTGGTCACGCCGATGCCGACGGCGACTGGCTTGTCGGTGCAGCCGCGCAGCCGGGCTACCAGGGGCGCGGCCATCGACGACAGCGACTGCCGCTCGCCGGTCACGCCGAGGGTGGACGTGGCATACACCCAGCCGGTGCTGCGCTCGGCGACCGCCGCCAACCGTTCGTCGGGTGAGGTGGGCGCGGCGAGGAAGACGGTGGCCAGGTCGTGGTTGTCGGCCACCACCGACCACTCCTGACCCTCCTCGGCCGGCAGGTCCGGCAGGATCGCGCCCGCCAGCCCCGCAGTCACGGCCTCGGCGGCGAAGTCGTCGAGCCGGGATGTACCCCGGTAGTGCCACGCCAGGTTGTAGTAGGTCATCACCAGGGTGGGGACCTCGACTGCCTGGGTGAGCCGTGCGCACATCGCCAGGTCGTCGGCCGGGGTGTAGCCGCGGTCCAACGCCACCTGGTTCGCCGCCTGGATGGTGGGACCGTCTATCAGCGGGTCCGAGTAGGGAAAGCCGACCTCCAGCACGTCGGCACCGGCCTCGGCAGCGGCTCGCAGGCACGACAACGAGGTGTCCATGTCGGGAAAGCCGGCCGGCAGGTAGGCGACCAGTGCCGCTCGCCCGTCGTCGTTGGCCGCCCGGATCGCGGCACTGACCCGGGTCAACGTGCGGCTGCCAGATCCTGGCCCGCCGGCGTCATCGCCAGCAGCCGGCTCACCTCGTCCACGTCCTTGTCGCCACGCCCGGACAGGTTGAGCACCACGATCTCGTCGGGTCCCAGCTCGCGGGCCACGCGCAGTGCCGGCAGCACCGCATGGGCTGGCTCCAGCGCCGGGATGATCCCCTCGAGCTCACAAACCAGGCGGAAGCCCTCCAGGGCTTCGTCGTCGGTGGCGGCCAGGTACTCCGCCCGCCCGGTGTCGGCCAGCCAGGCGTGCTCTGGCCCGACACCGGGATAGTCCAGTCCCGCCGACACCGAGTGGGTCGGGCGCACCTGCCCGAAGTCGTCCTGCAGCACGAAGGAACGCGCGCCGTGCAGGATCCCTTCGCTGCCACCGGTCAAGGTGGCCGAGTGCCGGACGCCCGACAGCCCCTCCCCGCCGGCCTCGACGCCGACCAGCCGCACCCCCTCGTCGGCGATGAACGGGTGGAACAACCCCATGGCGTTGCTGCCGCCGCCAACGCACGCGACCAGGGCGGCGGGGAGGCGGCCTTCGGTCTCCAGCAGCTCGGCACGCACCTCCTGGCCGATCACCTTGACGAAGTCACGCACGATCGTCGGGAAGGGGTGCGGACCAACCACCGAGCCGATCAGGTAGTGGGTTGACTCGACATTGGTGACCCAGTCGCGCATCGCCTCGTTGATCGCGTCCTTGAGCGTGCGCGTGCCCGATGTCACGGGCACCACCTCGGCGCCCATCAGCTGCATGCGGACCACGTTCAGCCGCTGCCGGCGAGTGTCCTCCTCCCCCATGTACACCACGCAGTCGAGTCCCAGCAGCGCGGCGATCGTGGCGGTGGCCACGCCGTGCTGCCCTGCCCCGGTCTCCGCGATCACGCGCCGCTTGCCCATCCGCTCGGTGAGCAGGCCCTGGCCGAGGACGTTGCACAGCTTGTGGCTGCCGGTGTGCGCCAGATCCTCGCGCTTGAGGAAGATCCGCGCGGCGTCCGGGCCGGCATGCTCGGTGAGGTGTTGCGCGAAGTACAAGGGCGTGGGTCGCCCGCCGTAGTTGCGGGCCAGATCGCGCATCCGGCCCTGAAACGCCGGGTCGCTGCTGGCGTCGGCGTAGGCGGCCGCCAGTTCGTCGAGGGCAGCCACCAAGGCTTCCGGCACGAAGCGACCACCGAAGCGGCCGAACTTTGCGGTCGAGTACTTGGCGGGCGTCGGGTTGGGCAAGTTGCCCTGGGATTGCGAATAAGGGTCGGTGGGGGCGGCGGACATCAGGCGGCTCCTTCTTGGTCGCCGACCCGGTGCCGGCCGGCGGTCACCAGCGCGCGGACGGCGGCGGC
>JALZLC010000199.1 GCA_030858885.1 Actinomycetota bacterium | reverse complement strand
GTTTAGCTTCGGGCGGCTCGGCGGGCCGCGTCCTCGGCTGGCTCTGCGGCGCCTGCGCTGGCGGCGGCGTCGTTGGCACCGGAGACCACGGTGCCCGGCGTGGTCTCCACCGGCAGGCGGGTGACTTCCGCCTCGAGGGCGTTCCAGACCGGCTCGATGGCGATGCCGAAGACACCCTGACCCTTGGCCAGCAGGTCGATGACGTCGCGCGAGTCATCCAGGGCATAGACGGTGGTCCCGTCGGAGACCAGCGTCAGCCCCCGCAGCGACAGCCCGCGCTCGCGCACGTAGTCGATGGCCGCCCGGATGCGCTGCAGGCTCACCCCCGCGTCCAGCAGGCTCTTGATGACCCTGAGTTGGACGATGTCTTCGAAGGCGTACAGCCGCTGGGAGCCGGATCCTTCGGCGCTGCGTACCGACGGCGTGATCAGCCCGGTGGTCGTCCAGTAGTCGAGCTGACGGTAGCTGATGTCGACGATCTGGCAAACGGCCGGTCCTCGATAGCCCGAGGGCCGCTCCTCCATGCCGGGGAGCGGGATGTCCCGCAGGTAGCGGTTCTCACGTGGGGCCATTCCCGTCCCTTTTCGAATGAATCCGGTGGCTCACAGCACCGTAATTTCAGCGGACTTTACGGTACGCCTCCGGTAGCACCCAGGTCAATGATTGCCGCGCCCGCCTCCGATGGTACGCCGACTCTGGGTGCCGCCTCACCCTGCACTACAGGCTTGGAGAAGCGTGGCGTTCACGTCGAGGTTGTGCACATTCTGTGGACAGGCCTGTGGGTTACTGTCGGGGAGCCTGACACGGGAGTGACGCTGGGGTCACTCCCGGAAATCCTCGGGCGTCACCTGCTCCAGGAACTCCTTGAAGCGCTCAACCTCGTCTTCGTCGGCGTCCTCGATCTCGATGCCGGCTTCAGACAAAACACCCTCGTCTGCATAGATCGGGACGGTGGCGCGCACCGCGAGGGCGATGGCGTCGGAGGGTCGCGACGACACCACGATCGGCTCGTCGGCCTGGGTCATCTGGATCTCGGCGTAGAAGGTCCGCTCCCGCATCTCGGTGACCACGATGCGGTCCACCGAGACGTGCAGGCTGGCCAACAGGTCACGCATGAGGTCATGGGTCATGGGGCGGGCGGGGGCAACGCCTTGCAGGGCGAAGGCGATCGACGTCGCCTCCACAGCACCAATCCAGATGGGTAGGAAGCGCTCCCCTGCGCGCTCCTTGAGCAACACGATCGGCTGGTTGTGCGGCAGCTCCACCCGCACCCCGACCAGCTCCAGCTCGATCACGGTCGACTCCTTCGCCTGTCCGCTTGGCGGCCAAGTCTACGTGGCACGGCGACCGCGACGCAGCCCTCAAGCCGCAAAGCGGTCGCGCATCCTGTCAGCCAGCACCAGACGGCAACCGCTGCGGCCGGGTACCTGTTGGATGTTCACAGCTCGCGGGTCACGCGGCGCAGCCGGGCGAACGTGCGAACGGCGTCCTGCACCGCCTGACCGACGGTGGCAGCGCCGGCGGCTGGCTGAGCGGCAGGCACCCTTCGAGCCGTTCGCAAGGCCACCCGCTTCACGACCTGCCCGCTGGAGAGCAGCTCGGCTCGGCCCAACGCCTGTCCCCTTCGCAGCGGCCGTCCCGCGTCGGGCTGCAGCACCGTGCGCCAGCGCGCCCGGGCGGCGGCGGGCAGCGTGCGGCCCAGCGCGCCGTCGGCGATCAGCGCCACCTCCGCGTCGGCCCAGTGGTAGCGGGTCACGGGTGCGCCACGCCGCAATGGCTGCACACGACGGAAGGCGGTGAAGCCGTAGTTCAGCAGCGCGGCGGCGTCGCTGAAGCTGGCCTGTGAGTCCAGCACCACGCTGAACAACTGCCGCCCGTCGCGGGTGGCGCTGGCGACCAGGCACAGTCCCGCCAACGCGGTGTAGCCGGTCTTGACGCCGTCAGCTCCGCGATAGCCGGCCAGCAGCTCGTTGCGGTTGAGCACGGTGCCGATGCCGGGGATCGTGCTCGACGTCGAGGCGGCCCAGTCGCGAAAATCGTCGTTCCGCATCGCCACCTCGGCCAGGCGGGCGAGGTCGGTGGGGCTGGCGTGGTGGGCGAGGTCATTGGTCAGGCCGCTGGCGTTGACGAAGCTGGTGGCGTCGAGGCCCAGCTCGACGGCTCGGGCATTCATCCGCGAGACGAACGCCGGTTCGCTGCCGGCGACGTGCTCGGCGATCGCCACGGCCGCATCGTTGCCGCTGCGCAGCAGCACACCCTCCAGAACGGCGGCGAGGGGAAGCTGCTGGCCCGGCTGGAGGCCCAACGTGGCCGTCCCCGGCGCGTCGTCGACCGCTGCCGCCTCAGCCGACACTGTCAGCGTCTCCTGCGCTGCGCCGGCCTCCAGCCCCAGCAACACGGTCATGATCTTGGTCGTCGAGGCCATCGGCAGGGCGGCACGTGCCCGCTTGCCGAACAGCACCCGCCCGTCGACAGGGTCCCACAGCACCGCACCGGTGGCGGTCACGTCCGGCTCAACGGGGGCGGCGGCAACCGGCCCGGCACTCAGGCACAGCAGCAGGGTGGTGGCGAGCGCCGCAACCAAGCGGCAATACCCGGACGCTACCCAGCGGCGCGACGGGGGCCGGGAGGTGGCGAGGTCAGCCGCCGTGCACATAGCCGCGCAGCGCGCGGGCCAGCAGCGAGCGCTTCAACCGACCGGTCAGCACGGCCAGCTTCTCCAGCTGGCGGGTGGCTTGGCGCCGCGCCTCGGGGTTGCGCTGGCGCAGCAACGGCGTGACCAGCTGTTCGAACAGGGCGATCTCACGATCGACGAACTGCCCGTACATCCGCAGGTGGCGGGCTTCGAGTCCGAGGTGCAATAGGTCGCGAGCGGCTCGGGCGGCCAGCAGGTCGTCGCCGTCGAAGGAGCCGCCCTCCTCCGCGCGACCGCCGATGATGCCGTAGTCGCGAAGGGCACGAACCTCCGCGGCCTCCAGACCGGTCGCCTCGGAGAACTCGCGCAGCGAGAGCACGACCCGCTGCGGCGGTTCTTCCAGCAGTGGCTGCTCCCCCGCGGCGACGGCGTGATCCAGTGCGGCCGCGATCTCGCCGGCGCGGCGCGCACCGAGACGCTCGTCGGCGTTGCCGTTGCCGGCACCGGCCGCGGTGTTCGCCTGGTCGGCACCGCTCGGCTCGCCGGCGTCGAGGCGCTCCAGCTGCTCGCGGATAATCTTCAGCGGCAGGTAGTGGTCGCGCTGCGCGGTGAGGATGAAGCGCAGGCGGTCAACGTCGTCGTCGGTGAACTTGCGGTAGCCCGACTCGGTGCGGTCGGGGTAGATGAGGCCCTCGCTCTCCAGGAAGCGGATCTTGGAGATGGTGATGTCCTCGAAGTCATCCTTGAGCTGGTTGAGGACTTCTCCGATGGTGAACCCGTCTGCGGCCACGGCCATCCTCAGCCCGCCGGTTCCGCCAGGAAGGCGACCAGCTTGAACTTGCCGATCTGGACCTCATCGCCCGTCTGCAACAACTGGTCGTCGGCCCGGTTCCCGTTGACATAGCTGCCGTTGAGGCTGCCGACATCGTGGACCCAGAAGCGCTGGGCGTCTCGGCGGAACTCCGCGTGGCGGCGCGACACGGTGATGTCGTCCAGGAAGATGTCGCTTTCCGGATGGCGACCGACGGTGACGACGTCACGGTCGAGCAGGAACCGCGCTCCCCGGTTCGGTCCGCGAACACCGACCAGCAGCGCCGTGCCGGCCTCCAACTCGCCAACGTCGACCCCGGCCTCGTTGGCCTCGGCCGGCTCGACATCCTCGACCTTCAGCGCCCCGGTCGTGGTGTCGCCGGTGTGGTCCAGCGGGCGGCCGCAATTCGCGCAGAAGTTCGCATCTGCGGGGTTCTCGTGACCGCAGTGCCTGCAGTACATCGGCTCTCCCACGTCAGTTCCTGGCGCAACGGCGTGCTGCAGCCCGGCGCGACCGTTCGCGGCCGGTGTACCGGCACGGCGGGATGCTAACACCGAGTCGACGGGCGACCCCCTTCGGCTTACGGGCCTGGGACCGGCAGCCGGCCCGAGCAACGGCGGCGCTAGGACGAGGCGGTAAGCCGCTCGTAGTCCTCGGCCGACATCATGGCGTCGACGGCCGCGGGGTCCTCGGCCTCGATGACCACCATCCAGCCGTCTCCGTACGGGTCAGCGTTGACCAACTCCGGTTGACCCTCCAAGGTCTCGTTGCGCTCCACGATCGTGCCCGACAGCGGTGCGTACAGGTCCGAGACGCTCTTGGTCGACTCGACCTCCCCGAACGGCTGGCCGTGCTCGATCCGCGTGCCCGTCGCTGGCAGGTCGACGTAGACCACGTCGCCGAGGGCGTCCTGGGCGTAGTGCGTGATGCCGACGGTGACCCGCGCGCCGTCGGCACGCGCCCACTCGTGCTCTTCGGTGTACCGCAGCTCGGAAGGGATCACCCTGGTCGTCCTTTGGTCGGTCGCAGCCGGGATGCTACCCCGTCATTCCTGGCCTTCGGCGGGCACCGGCTCGCCGTAGATGAACGACACCGGCTCCGCCCGTGCGGGCACGCCGACCACGGCCAGCTGCTCGACCGTCGTGGTGACGCCGGACCGTGATTCCAGCGAGTCGACTGCACCGCCGGGGATGGCCAGAGCCTTGGCGATGGTCTCGGCAGGCCCGACGGCCGCCAGGACGTAGGGTGGGTCCAGCGGCTTGCCGTCGACGACCAACCGGCGGTTTCCCGAGGTGAACGCCGACGACGCGACGAGGCGGACGTCGTTGATGGCTATCGCCTCGGCGCCGGCGTCGCGCAGCTCCTGCACGCTGTCGACCAGCAGCTCCTGGGTGACCTGGACGTCTGGGTCCTCCACGATCATGCGCACGCCCTCCCCCTCCACCGCGAGCGTCCCGGCGAGCACCCGCAGCTCCTGCAGGCGGCGGCGCAGGCTGTCCAGCGCCAGCTCGTCGCTCTCGGCGGAGTTCTCGAAGGCCAGCAGCGTCAGGCGCAGGTCGGTGACCTCCTCCTGCAAGCGGTCGGACTGCGTGGACAGGTCAGCCAGGATCTGTGCGAGGTCCTGCTCGCGCTCGATGTCCAGACGTTCGCCGAGATCCTCGCCCGCGCGCACCTGAGCCACCAGCAGGAAGCCGGCCAGCGCGCAGGCCACGATGGTCGCCGCGCGCAGCCACGGCGACGACGACCCGGTGCCGGCGGGCCGTTGCAGCCCCCGGGTGCGCTGCTGGTGCGCGGTACCGGTCATACGCGAAAGACGTGCCGTCGGACGGCAGCGAGGTTCTGGAAGATGCGGACACCGAACACCACGATGACCGCCGTCTCCAGGGCGTCGCCGACGTTGAGCTGGTCGCCGAGATAGACCAGGAAGACGGCCAGGATGACGTTGGACAGGAAGGACACCAGGAAGACCCGGTCGCTGAAGGTCCCGTCGAGGCGGGCGCGGACGCCGCCGAACATGGCGTCGAGAGCAGCGACCACGGCCACGGGTAGGTAGGGAGCCAGGGCCAGCGGCACGCTCGGTTGCAGCACCAGCCCCAGGGTGGCGCCGAGCAGCAAGGCCAGCAAGGCGATCACGGCGCACCGCCCGAGATGTCCGCGGCCGTTGGCACCCGCACCGAACCGGAGAACGCCGGAAGGGCCAGCCCCTCCGCCTCGGCGAGGGCAATCCCGAGGCCGTAGACATCGGTCCAGATCTCGAAGTCGTCCCACAGCGTGCTGGCCTGCACACCTTGGGACAGGGCGGGTGCGTTACCCACCGCCTCCACGACATAGGGCGACGTCAAGACGCGGTAGTTCACCAGGATGGCGGAACCAGCGCTGCGGATGGCCGTGGTGGCGATCATCCGCTCACCGTTGACGGCGATGCCCTCGGCCCCCAGCGCGAACAACGTGTTGGCCGCCATCTGCAGGTCGACGTCCTGGATGCGGCAGTCCTCCGGACGCTCGGCCGGGCAGGTACCGGCGCCGTCGGACAGCGTCAGCGTCACCCCCGGGCCGTTCAGTGCCGTGAGGCCCGTCGCGGCCTCGACGACGGCCAACCGGTCGCGCAGGGCAGGGGCGGCGGCCGTCGCCGCAGTCGCCTGCGCCGCGTCGACGCGGGTTCGAAGGCGGTCGAGTTGGGCGGCGAGAGCGTCGGCGCGAGCCTGGCGAGCGTCGATCAGGGCGATGAGCTCGGACTTGCGCGCACCCTGCGCTTGCACCTGTTGTCGTCCGACGCTGACCCCCGCGGTCAGCAGGAACCCGACGAGCAGCGCACCGAGCACCGTCAGGCTGCGCACCACGCCGCTCGACCACGGTTGCGACCAGCGGTCCGGCGGCCGGCGCGCGTAGTCGGTGTCCGCGCTTAGCCCGAGTGCGTCGCCGAGGTCGCTCACCGGCGCTCACCTTCTTCCGAGGAGGCCGCGGCCATGCGCAGGGCGACTCGGGCAGCGTGCCAGTAGTGCCAACCGGCGACGTAGTAGGTGACGATGCCGACGACCGTGAAGGCGTAGGCGGCCACCAGGAACGGCCGCGCGCCGGCCCAGTCCATCCGCCCGAGCAGGAATCCCGGCACGCCGATGAGCAGGCAGGCGGTGGCCAACTTGCCCAGCCGGCTGACCGGGATGCCCGGGTTCCCGCCGAAGAGCGAAAGGCTGACCACCAGCAGCACCAGATCTCGGCCCACCACCAGCACGGCCACCCACAGCGGCAGGAAGCCGACGGCGAGCAGGGTCAGCGCGGCGGTCGCCAGCAGCGCCCGGTCGATCAGCGGATCGAGGATCTTGCCGATCTTGGTGACCTGATCGAAGCGCCGGGCCACGTAGCCGTCCACCCAGTCGGTCGTCCCAACCACCACCAGGACCGCGAAGGCGATGCCGTAGGCCTGCACGACGACCATCAACCACACGAACAGCGGCAGGCCCAGCAGGCGCAGGGCCGTGATGGCATTGGCAGCCGTCACGACCCCGTCGTGGACCGTCGTGGGTGTGCCCGCCCTGGCGCCTGCGTCGAACAGCCTCACGCACGCCTCTCATGCTCGCTCGCCGTCCCCGCAAGGGTATCCCGCAGACGCATTGGCTCTCCGGCCGCGGGCAGCGATACGCTCGCTGCTGTCAGCAACGGGATGTGGCCCAGTTTGGTCCAGGGCGCCGGTCTGGGGGACCGGAGATCCGGGGTTCAAATCCCCGCATCCCGACCACATATCCGCAGGTCAAAGCCTTTTCGCGCAACCACTCGAGGGTGACAGCCCGGAGACTGGTCACAGAATGGTCACA
>JALZLC010000186.1 GCA_030858885.1 Actinomycetota bacterium | reverse complement strand
GCAACTCGGTCGGGGTCTGATCCGACAGCGCCAGGGCATCCACGATCGCCAGCCGCGTCTCGTCGGCGAGCGCACGGTGGGCTCGGAGGCGCCACTGGAGTAGTTGCTCACTCTGCATTGAGTCAATAATGACTGATCAAGAGACGCGGCGCAAAGTGGCTCCCGGCGGAGCCGTCAGGGCAGCCGCTCGGCGATCTCACGGCAGGTCGGACACACCGGGTAGCGCTTCGGGTCACGGGACGGCACCCACACCTTGCCGCACAGCGCCTCGACGGGCGTGCCGTTGACCATCGCCTCCGTGACGATCACCGACGCGCCCTTGCCGTCCTTGGCGCGAACGATGTGGCTGTACCGCTCGTGGTCGCCGTCCGTCGTGGGGATGACGTCGGGTCGGGTCAGGGTGCCTTGGTCGCTCACGCTTTCCACCACCTCGTCGCGGCGCGTTGCTCCACCGCCACGGTAGAGCGGTCGACCACCGCTGGCGAAAGCAGCGGTCGCTCCTGCCCGGCTGGCCGGGTTACCGAGGCGGTCGTCGCGGCTTACCGTGCGCCCATGACGACAGTCTCCGAGCCCGCCGCGACGACGGTCGAGGTCCGCCGACCGCATGAGGTCCTCTGGATTGCGGGTGGCCTCGGCGTGCTGTTCCAGCTGCTGTTCTGGGACGTGCTCCCCGGCTTGGCGGTGCCGGAGTTCGTGCTCGCGGTGCTGGCGGCGGTCGTCGGGGTGGCTCGTCGTCAAGGGACCGTCGCCTCGGCGCAGACCGTCGTGGTGATGGCTGTGGCCGCGGCCTTTGCGCTGGCGGTGGCGGTGCGTGCCGAGCCCGTGACCACCGTCGTGAACGTCTTCGTCGTGCTGGGGGCGCTGGCGGTCCTGGTCCACGCCTACCCGACCGACCACTGGATCCGCTACGGCCTGCGTGACTGGCTGCTCGCCGCGCTGCGACTCGCCGGCCACGAGATCACGGGTGCGCCCGGCCTGGTCGGGGCCGCCAGGCGGACGTCCGCCGCGCAGCCGACTGCCTCGGGGCTGCGACGGGCGCTGCCACTGCTGCGCGGCGTCGCCCTGCTGCTGCCGGTCCTGGCGGTGTTCAGCGTCCTGCTGGCATCAGCCGACGTCATCTTCGCCCAGCGGCTGACCGCCCTCGGCGACCTGGTGCGGCTGCCTCGCCTTGACCAGGCGGTCGGACGGTTCCTGCTGGCGGCGACGGTGACATACCTCATCGCCGGCGCGCTGTGGCATCAACTGCACCGCCGCCAGCAGCGGGTGTTGGCTGACCAAGCCGTTCCTCGGATGCTCGGATTCAGCGAGGCCGCGATCGTGCTGGTGGGCGTGGACCTGCTGTTCGCCGCCTTCGTCGCCGTCCAGGCCCGCTACTTCTTCGGCGGTCAGGCGGCCGTGCTGGTGCAGGGCATGACCTACGCCGAGTACACGCGGCGGGGCTTCGCCGAACTCGTCGTCGTGGCCGTGGTCAGCCTCTGCCTGCACCTCGCCCTGGCCGGTCTGACGCGGCGCGAGACTCGAGCGCAGCGCGTCGCCTTCACCGCCCTGACCACCGCGCTCACCGGCTTGGTGCTGGTGATCCTCGCCTCGTCGTTCGCCCGCTTGTTGCTGTACGAGCAGGCGTTCGGCTTCACCCGGGCGCGGGCGGTGGCGCACGTGTTCATGGTGTGGCTGGCGCTGCTGCTGGTCGCGCTGCTGTGGTTGGAGCTACGCGACCGCGTGCGCTGGTTCCTGCTGGCGTCCCTGGTCGCCGCCGTGGGCTTCGCCGCCACGCTCAACGTGGTTGGCGTCGACGCGCTGATCGTTCGGCAGAACCTGGCCAGAGCCCAGGCCGGCGCGGAGCTCGACGTGACCTACCTGGCCGGATTGTCACCCGACGCTGTGCCGGCGTTGACGCAGGCGTTGCCCACCTTGGACGCGGCCACGGCCGCTGACGTGCGCGCCGCACTCGGCTGCGTTGGCGCCGAGACCTGGGACGGCGATTGGCGGTCGCTGCGCCTCGCTGACGTCCGTGCCCGACAGGCGCTGGCCGGGGTGACCAGCGACGCAGCGGTGAGGGAGCAGGAGGGCTGCCCGTACTTCCGGCGATAGCCGCGGTTCAGCCCAGCTCCGCGCGCAACTGGGGTAACAGCTGCTCGGCGATGTCGCGGACGATGCCCGGCGCCGCGACGCCATGCCCCAGCGCCGCTTCGGCGGGGTGGTCGGGATGGATGAGGACGACGTCGGTCACCCCGATCTCGCGGTAGCGCAGCACCGCGTCGCGAAAGGCCTGGACCGAGGCCAGCGCCGGCCAGTCGTTCGATCCGATGAGGACCGAACGCCGGATGGACTGCGGCTCGCGCCCGACCTCCTCGGCGAAGCGGTCCAGCAGGCGGCTGCGCTCTGCCGCCGTGCGCAGCACCTCCTGCGGCGGTAGGTCGCGTGTGGTCACCGAGTTCCAGACATCGGCGTAGCGCGCGGCGATCCGCAGGGTCCGTGGTCCGTGCGCGGCGATCGTCAGCGGCGGCCGTGGGCGCTGGACCGGACCGGGTGCCATGCTGATGTGCTCGCCGCCGTAGTGGGTTCCCGTGAAGCTGTGCCCACCGCGCAGCACCGTGTCGACCAGCGCGACGGTCTCTTCAAAGCGCTCGACGCGCTCACCCGTGGACCACGGTGGGATGCCGAGCAGTTGGTGATCAAGCAGCGCACCCCCTGCCCCGATGCCCAACTCCAGGCGACCGCTCGACAGCTGGTCCAGCGTCATGGCCTGGTTCGCGAGGATCACAGGGTGGCGGAAGATCGGCGCCGCGACCATCGTGCCCAGACGGATCCTGGAGGTGAAGGTCGCGGCCGCGGCCAGCGCTGTCAGCCCGTCGAACAGCGGGTCGCTGAGCTGCTGCGTGCGGTGCACCAGGTGGTCCCAGACGTAGACGCCGTCGTAGCCCAGCGCCTCCACCTCCAGCACCCGGGCACGCCAGTCCGGCCACGGGAGGTTCTGGACCGCCACCACACCGACCCGCAAGGATCCGTCCATCGCCACACCGTAGCTGGGGCGCGGCCATACTGGGCTTGCCGCCGCCCAACCCCCGGCCCCCGCCCGAGACCCCGACCCGAGAAGAAGCATGGCTCGTCCTGCCACGACCCCCCTTCGTTACCCGGAGTTCCGAAACCTGTGGGCCGCCTCCATCGTCAGCAACCTTGGCACCCTGCTGCAGACCGTCGCCGCCACCTGGTTGATGCTGCAGCTGACGGGCTCCGCGTTGTGGGTGGGCTTGATGGTGGCGGCCCCCACGCTGCCGCTGCTGGTCGTGGCGATGCCCGCTGGCGCCATGGCCGACCTCGTTGAACGCCGGCGCGTCGTGCTGGTCTGCCACGCCGCCATGGCGGTGATCGCCGCCCTCATCGCCGCGCTGCATCTGGGCGGCCTGCTGACCCCCAGCCTGCTGCTGGTGCTGGGCCTGGCCCTTGGCACGGCGATGTCGATCAACCTGCCGGCATGGCAGGCGATGGTTCCCGACCTGGTTCCCAACGGCCACGTGGCCAGCGCCGTGGCGCTGAACTCCGCCTCCTTCAACGTCGCCAGGGCCGTCGGCCCCGCGCTCGGCGGCGTGATCGTCGCCACCGTCGGCCCAGGCCCAGCCTTCCTGGCCAATGCCTGCTCGTACCTGTGCGTGGTGGCGGTGTTGGGACGCGTGCCCAGACGGCAGATGGAGGGTGACCCCGAGTCGATGTCGAGCGCGATCGCCCTTGGCTTGCGCTACGCCCGCTTCACCTCGTCCTACCGCTGGCTGCTGCTGGTCGCGGCGTGCTTCGGGGTGACCTCGGCGGTGGTGCAGGCCGTGCTGCCCAACTACACCTCCGACGTGCTCGGTGCCGGCGCGGGGGCCTACGGCATCCTGCTCGGCGCGATGGGCGCCGGCGCCCTCGTCGGCGCCTTCACCCGGCCGGCCGCGGCGGCGCGCCTTGGGCGCTGGATGGTGCCCGGTTCCATCTGCGCGTTCGGGATCGCCGGGGTGGCGCTGGGTCTGTTCCAGACGTTGCTTGCAGCCGTCGGAGCGATGCTGATCGCGGGCCTGCTGTGGGTGTGGATCCTGTCCACGCTGAATGCCACGACGCAGCTGCTGTCACCCCAGTGGGTGCGCGGCAGGATCATGAGCCTGTACACCCTGTCCTTTCTGGGTTTCCTGCCGCTCGGTTCCGTGCTCGCCGGGGTCGTGGCCGACGTCACCGGCCCCGCGGTGGCGCTGGTGGCGCTGTCGTCGCTGACGATCGTGCTGGGCGCGGCAGTCTCCCGCTTCCCCCTGCCGGTCCTGGACCAGGTGGTTACCCCGACGCCGCCGCTGGACTACCAGCGGCCACCGCACGTGACCGGTGTCGAGGGCGGGCCTGTGATGATCCTGACGACCTGGGTCATCGACGACCACGTGCTGGCTGACTTCTTGGCGGCGATGGACGACCTGCGGCGAGTGCGGCTGCGCACCGGCGCCTACCGCTGGCGGCTGTACCGCAACGCCGGCGAGCCGCACAGAATGACCGAGATGTTCCTGCTTCACTCCTGGGAAGCCCACCTGCGCCAGCACGAGCGGATGGACGTCCCCGGCGCCAACATCGTCGCGCACGCTCGCAGCTTCGACGTCGAGGACGGTCCGGTCACCCGGCACCTGGCGGCCATCGAGGTGACCCATCCCGCGCAGCGGCCCGAGTGGGACGCGCTGGTCGCCATCCACGACGAGATGCACCGAGCCGATGGGTCGCTGCCACTGCCCAACCACGAAGGCGCCGCCCACCACGACGCTGCTCCAGAAGACGCCGCCCGGACGCATTAGCCCGAGCAGCCGTCATCCCCGCCCGTCGAGTGCCGTGAGCATCCGCTTGAGGGCCACCTGCCGGTAGGAGGCATCCATCAGCTCGGCGACCTCCGTCCAGTCCACCGCAGCGGCGGTGAGGTCAAGCGCCAGCCAGCCGCCGGGACCGAAATAGGCGGGCACCCAGAATTGCGGATCTTCCAGCAGCGCCGCCCGCTCGGCGGGGTCGGGCTTGAAGACCAGCCCGTACGGGTGGTCCTGGTTGCCCTCGAAGACCGCGAACATCTTCTTGCCCGCCCGGAACGTCGGGCGCCCCCAGGCCTCGACCTCTGCGGACTCGGGCAGCGCCAGGCACACCGCGCGCAACTCTGACAGGTAGGGATCGTCGTCGTGGTACATCCGTGGATGAGCCATCAGACTGCGCCTTCATTCAGAGCCCGCGGGCCCGTCGAGGTAGGCCAGCGCGCCGGCAGTCAACGCCTCCAGGCCGCGACGCAGCGAGGCCATGCGGTCAGGCGCGAAGTGTGGGGTGTGCGGTCCGGGGAACTCCGCCAGCTTGTCCAAAAGCTGCGTGCCCGGCGCCGCGTCCCAGCGGTCGGCGGCCACCGTGCCAACGAACCAGAAGACGGTGGGGATCGCCGGCCCGTCGTAACGGCCTGGACCGGGCATCCCGTACAGCGCGAAGTCCTCGCTGCCCATGATCACCTCGGGATAGCTGACCACGTCGCCGCCGAACAGCGCCTCGTGGACCGCCCGCACCCGAGCCGTGGTGGCCGGGTCGTTGACGGTCGCGTAGGTCTGCTCGCGCACGATGACCTGTGGCTCTTGGGGCGCCCGTGCCGCCGCGCACACACCCTTGACGATCCGCTCGATGGCGGCCTGAATCTGGTCCATCACCGGCTCGCTGAGCCCTCGGGTGGTGACCTGCAACGTCACCTCGGCCGGCACGATGTTGTAGCGGGTGCCGCCGTGGATGGAACCGACGGTCACCACGGCCGGCTGATTGGGGCTGACCTCGCGCGACACAACCGCCTGCAGCGCCACGACCACCTGGGCGGCCATCAGTACCGGGTCGATCGTGACATGCGGCGACGAGCCGTGGCCGCCTTTGCCGAAGATGCGGATCTCCAGGTTGCGCGAGGCGGCCAGGAAGGCGTCCGGGCGGTGCAGCACCATCTGGGCGCGGGCGTGCATCGCGTGCTGGCCGAGCACCACGTCGGGGCGCGGGAATCGGGCGAACAACCCGTCGGCGAGCATGGCGGCGGCGCCACTGATGGTCTCCTCGGCCGGCTGCGCCAGGATGAAGACGGTGCCGCCCCAGGCGTCGCGGTGGGCGGCCAGCAATTCAGCGGTGCCAACCAGGCAGGCCGTGTGCAGGTCATGGCCACAGGCGTGCATCACCCCCACGGTCGAGTCGTCTTCCCGGGTGACGCTGACCTGGCTGGCGTAGGGCAAGCCGGTCTCCTCACGAATCGGCAGCGCGTCCATGTCGCCACGCAGGGCGACGACGGGACCATCGCCGTTGCGCAGGAGGCCCACGACCCCGAAGCCGCCCACGCCACTGGTCACCTCCAGCCCGGCGGCTTCAAGCCGCGCGGCGACCTTCGCCGACGTCTGCTCCTCGGACTGGGACAGCTCGGGATGCTGATGCAAATCGCGGTACAGCGCGTCCACGGCGTCGGTGACCGTGTCGATCTCGCCGATCAGCCGGCGGGCTCGCGAGATGGCATCGTCTTGGCCAGTCGTGTCCACGGCGGTCATGAGGTTGGCCCTTCGGTCGGAGATCGCGCGGGTGGCGCAGGCTACGCCGTGAAGACACCTGGGGAGCGCCGTGGACTCGCCCGCGCGATCATGGCGCTATGACGACGTCGGGCACCCTCTGGAAGGCGCGGCTGCGCAAGCTGACCAGCTTCCGACTCCTGTTCGCCTGCGCGGTCGGGGCGGCCTTCGGCGCCTGGGCGCTGTCGCTGTTCGTCGGCCCGTTGGCCAAGCTGTTGTTCCTGCCGCTGCTGCTGGTCGGCGTGGTGCTCGGAGTTCGCAACGACGACGTGGTGTTGCACTGCCCCCACTGCGGCACGCGCACCACGCCGCTGGCCCGGACCTGCACCGCCTGCTCGCGGCCCCTGCGCCCCTAGGAGCCTGCAGCCAGGAGGCGGCGCCACCTCGTGCTAGCGCCCGTTGGACGAGAAGTGCTGGTAGTCCTTTGACGAGCTCCAGTTGCCGCCCCACTGCCAGTCGATGACCCGGACGAAGGCCCAGCGGGCCGGTCCTGGCTGCACGATCATGCCCTTGCGCACGTCGTCGCGGTCCAGGTAACGCCGCCCGCGGTCGGGCTGCACCACCGACCCGCGCACGTAAGGGTTCTGCACGGGATTGAGGTCGATCGCGCGGCCGTAGGAGTGCTGCGACCACGTGCTGGTCCCGCTGACGGCGCGGCAGTTGAACGCCGAGGTGTTGTTGGCGTCCATGGACTTGGTGTCATCGCCGCCGTAGCGGTCGACCAGCTTCAGTGAGCGGATCCGGAACTTCTTGGTGTAGAGGTGCTCGAATGCGCGCACGACGTCGTTGGCGACGTCGGCGTGCACCACCAGCCAGCCATGGCCTGGCTTGCCGTTCCAGCGATAGCGGCTGACGGTCACCAGCCGCAGGTTGCGCAGGGGGACAGGGCAGCCTTTGTGCCAGGACACCCCGCGCATGCGTTGCCGCAGATCCACCGACAGCTCCCGCACGGAGCCGTGAAAGGCCCGCGCGGCCGCAGCCGTCGGCATGTCGGCCGCCGGGTCAGTGTCAGTGGCAGTGGTCACGGCGGTGTCAGTGGTCGAGCCAGCCCACACGACCGGCTCCGCCGGGAACGGGACGGCACCACTCAGCAGCGCCGCCGTCAACATCAAGATGAGCAACCGTCGCATCATGCGCCTCCCGCCGGGGTCCGGCCGCTGCATCACGGCCTACCCCTGTACTCGGATGCTGCGCCCCTGCTCCTTGAGCGTCAACCGGCCGATCGGTCAACCGGGCGCCCCGACCTTGCGTCGCGAACGCTGGTCGCGGGCTTCACGGGTGCGGCGGCGCACGCTGGCCACCGCCAGCGTCCAGGCACCGAACACCACCCACAGCAGGGCAGCCTCGATCAGCACCACCGACCGCGCCATGGCATCGGTTGAGCAGGGGATCGGCCGGGCGATCTCGCGGCGCGCCAGCTCGGCGCAGCGGAACGGATCGCCGGGTGCAAAGCCAAGCGGCAGCGCTACCAGCAGCGCCAGGACGGCCAGCAGGCCCGGAATGAGCCAGCTCGCGATGCTGCCGGTCGCTTCCTCCTTGGCCAGGCGCACGCCACTGAGCAGCAGCGGCAGCACGAGGATCAACGACAGGAAACCTGCCCGGCCGGGCTCCGCGCCAGGGGTACCCGGTGGCAGGGCCGGGTGGGTGACGGTGAACAGCGCGTAGCCGCCGAGGAGCAGAGCGCCTCCGGCCAGCCACCCGAGGAGGATGCGACGCATGCGCCGACCTTAGCCAATGCGCACACGTTGCGGGAACCGGCGCCGCCACTCCCTCTGATCGTCGCTGCCTGGCCGTCTGCAGCCACAAGGACGCCGCTAGACTCGGCCGCCGGCGGTTATCAAGCCGGTCTCTTGTGGCGTGCCATGACGTACGTGCCATGACGTAACGGAAGGTTTCTCCCATCGTGACGACCAAGGGCGAGCAGGTGTACCAGGTCGCCGTCGAACGGCAGAAGGCGGCGCAGGCCGCCGGCAACTACGACCTCGCCGACTTGCCAGGAGCACTGGCCCAGCCCGCGGCCGCAGCTCGCGTGGGCAAGGCCCTGAAGCAGGACAAGGTCCTCAAGGGGGGCCGGTCGCTGACGTCCGTGGCCAAGCTGGAGGCCGGGTCGGCGCTGGCCGTCTTCGGCCGGCCCGAGTCGCGCTGGGCGATGGCGTACTGGCGGCGCACCGGCGGGGGGGCCACGATGACCGAACTGCTGTCCTACGCCCGCCAGCTGGTGGGCATGACGCCCTCCGGCGACCTCGTGGTGTGCCTCTGCGGGCACGCCGGGCAGGGATCCTGCATCCCGCTGTGGGCGCCGCGTCCAGAGGTGAGCTTGACCGTCCAACCCAATGACCTCGTGCTGCGCTTCGACGGCATCGTCGGGGCCTAGTAACCACTCCGCGTGACGGTCGACGTCGAACGTTGGCTGGACGTGGCCCAGAAGCTGGCCGACGCCGCCGACGAGGTCTCGCTGGCCCACTTCGGAGGTCGCATTGCCGCCCGCACCAAGGACGACGGGTCGCTGGTGACTGCGGCGGACACCGCGGTGGAGGCCGTCCTGCGCGAGCGGTTGGCCGTGCTGGCTCCCGACCACGCCGTGCTGGGGGAGGAGGAGGGCGGCGCGATCGCCTCCGACATGCCGACCTGGGTGCTGGACCCGATCGACGCCACCAACAACTTTTTGCGTGGCGTCCCGGTCTACGCCACCTTGCTCGGCCTGGTCGAGGGCGGCGAACCGCTTGTCGGCGTGGCCAGCGCACCGGCACTGGGGCAACGCTGGGACGCGGCGGCGGGCCTTGGCGCCCGGCGCAACGGCGTCGCGGCTCACGTCAGCGACGTCGCCGACCTCAGCCGGGCACAGGTGCTGCACGGTGGCTTGGACTGGTGGCACGCCCAACCGTGGCGGTGGGACCTGCTCGGCCGCCTCGTCGACCGCGCCTGGCGCACGCGCGGCTTCGGTGACTTCTGGATGCACCTGCTGGTGGCGGGTGGGATGGCCGACGTGGCGGTCGAGCAGGGCCTCAAGGCCTGGGACATCGCCGCCGTGCAGTGCATCGTCACTGAAGCTGGCGGACGGATGACGGCCTGGGACGGCACCTCGTCGGCGCTGGCCAGCGGGCAGGCACTGACCAGCAACGGCGTCCTGCACGAGCAGATGACCTCGCTCTTGACCGCCAACTCGGGGACGTAGCACGCGGCGGCGGTGGCAGGGGCGAGGACTCAGCCCCGCAGCGACTCCAGCTCCTGCTCGCACTCGAGGACGAACGCTTCGGCGTTGGCCATGCGGCCTTCCAGGCGGCGGCGCTCGTCACCGACTACGGCACGCCGGCGACCGACCGCCTCCAGTAAGTGCTTGGTGGTGGCGTCCACCGGGCGGCGGACCTTGCGCGGCAGTTCCTCGAAGGAGGCTTGCGTCCGCTCGACGAAGTCGTCGAGCCGCTCCTGCTCGGCCACCAGAAAGTCGGCGTAGCGCAGCAGGTCGTCGCGTTCCTCGCGGGCCCGCAGCAGCGTGAAGTAGGCGGCGTCGTACTCCGACTTTGCACTCACCCCGTGCCGGCCGCCCGATTCTGGTTGTCCAGGCCGGTGGACGTCGCCGCCAGCTCGGCGAACAGATAGGCCTCTGCCAGGCAGGCGCTGGCCCAGTCGGCAAGGTGCAGCGACTCGTCGATGCCGTGGGCCCGGGTGTCGGGATCCTCGACGCCGAGCAGCAGGGCGGGCACCGGCTGCGACGGGTCGACCGACAGCCGCTCGGTGATGTCGTTGACGAAGGGGATGCTGCCACCCAGCCCCTGGTACACCACGGGCTGGCCGTAGGCCGCCTCCAGGGCTCGTTCGGCGGCCTCGAAGGTGGGACGAGCTGGGCCCGCGAAGGGGTCGGCGATGTAGGCCGGGCCTGCCGAACCGGGCGTGACGGTGGCCCGTAAGCCCCACGGCACGTGGTCTTCCAGCCAGCGGCACAGCAGCGCGCGGGCGCGCAGCGGGTCTTGGCCCGGAGCCAGCCGCAGGCTGACGCGGGCTCGAGTCGACGGCGCCAGCGTGTTGGACGAGGTCGCGACCGGGACCGCGTCGAAACCGATCACGGTGGCGCACGGCCGCAGCCACAGGCGCTCCAGCACCGAACGCTCGGGGTCGCCCACCAGCTCGACCCCGTCGAGCATGCCCGCCTCGCCGCGGAAGCGCTGCTCGTCGAAGTCCAGGGCCTGTAAGCGGCGCGACGCGGCCTCGGACAGCGGCTGCACGTCGTCGGCGAAGCCGGGAATGGCCACCGTCCCCTGCTCGTCGGTGAGGCCGGCCAGCAGCTTGGACATGGCCATCACCGGATCCGGGACCGGACCCCCGTACATCCCCGAGTGCAGCGCGTGGTCCAGCGCTCGCAGCTCGACGTCGCAGTCGACCAGCCCCCGCAGGGTGTAGGTCAGCGCCGGCACGCCGACCTGCCAGTTGGCGGTGTCGGCGACCACGACCACGTCCGCTTGGAGCAGGTCGTGGTAGCGGTCGAGGAAGTCGGGCAGGTGCTCGCTACCAATCTCCTCCTCGCCTTCGACGATGATCCGAATGTTGAGCGGCAGGCTGCCGCGGGTCTGCAACCAGGCGTCGACGGCGGCGACGTGCAGCAGCACGCCCGCCTTGTCATCGGCCGCACCTCGCGCGAACAGCCGCCCAGCCCGCTCGGTCGGATTGAACACCGGCGAGGACCACAAAGCCTCGTCGCCCGGCGGCTGCACATCGTGGTGGGCGTACAACAGCACGGTCGGGGCGCCGGCGGCGTGCAGATGGTCGGCGTAGACCGCTGGGTGCGCGCCATCGATCTCCAGCAGCCGGCTGTGGTCCAGCCCGCGTTCGGTCAGCTTGTCTCGGACCCACTCGGCGCTGTGCCGGACGTGGGCGGCGTCGAAGCCCGACGCACTGACGCTGGGGATGCGCACGAGTGCTTCCAGGTCGGTGCGATGCGTCGCCATGCGCGCGTCGAGGTTGGCGGCTATGTCGGCCAGTGCGGCGGTGTCAGAGGCGGTGGTGTCCCAAGCGGTCATGCCGACAAGGTTAACGACTTGGGCAGGCCGCTCGGCTGCCGCCTGCTGACCCCTCCGGAGCGATCTGCGGCGACGGCGGAACTTTCACGCTGCACCGGGGTCCAAGGCTGCGAAACCCTGACGTTAGTCATCACCTGTCCGATGGAATGGTCGTGGATAGTTGACACCGACGTCAATGTCAACGAATCTGGACCCTACGCCTCCGTAACCAGCAAGGAACCCCCGCATGACAGAACTTCTCACCCGCATTGCCCCGGCTGCCGATCCGACGGCGCCGACCGACTCCGGCGAGCCCGCCTCCGTCCTGGCAGGGACGGTGGCCAACGACCTCGTCGTGGTGGTCGCGCCCAGCACCGGGCGCTTCCAGCCGCGCGACGACGTCGACGCGGTGGAGCCGGGCGACCTGATGGGCCATGTCACGGGTGGAAGGGGCCGTGCCGACGAGGTGCGCAGCCCCGTGCGGGCGATCCTGCGTGACCTCCTGGTACGCCCTGGCCAGCTGGTGATGCAGGGCCAGGGCCTGGTGTGGTTGGCTCGGGCGTGATGAGTACCGTCGGCAAGGCCGCGCCGGCCGCCGTCGTTCGTGGCATCGGCGCCTACGTGCCACCGAAGGTCGTGACCAACGACGACCTCGCCGAGTACCTGGACACCTCCGACGAGTGGGTGCGCAGTCGCACGGGCATCGTGCAGCGTCACGTCGCCGCGCCGGACGTGTCCACCGTCGACCTGTCGACCGAGGCCGCGGCGCGAGCCCTCAAGTCCGCCGGTGGAGGAGATGCCGACGCCGTCCTGGTCGCCACCACGACCCCGGACCGCCTGTGCCCCGCCACCGCTCCGGAGGTCGCCTCGCGGTTGGGCCTGACCAACGTGGCGGCCTTCGATGTCGGCGCGGTCTGCACCGGCTTCATCTACGCGCTGGCCACCGGTTCGGGGCTCATCGCCGCCGGCATCGCCGAGCGCGTCGTCGTGATAGGCGCCGAAGCCATCCATCGCTTCCTCAACCCCGCCGACCGCTCGACCTCGGTCATCTTCGGCGACGGCGCTGGCGCGCTGGTGCTGGGTGCCGGCGAGGCTGACGAGCCCGGAGCACTGGGTCCGTTCGACCTCGGCAGCGACGGGGAGAACGCCGACCTCATCGCGGTGAATGCCGGCGGATCCCGCCTGCCGGCCAGCTGGTCGGACATCGAGCGGTCGCTGCACTTTCTGCAGATGGACGGGCGTGAGGTGTACCGCCACGCCATCCCGCGGATGGTTAGCTCCTGCCAGCGCGTGCTGGCGGCTGCCGGTTGGACCGTGGCCGACGTCGACCGGCTGGTGGGACATCAGGCGAACGTGCGCATCCTCCACGGGGTCGCCGATCGGCTGGGCGTGCCGGCCAGCAAGAGCGTGGTCAACATCGAGCGCTACGGCAACACCGCCGCCGCTTCGGTGCCGCTGGCGCTGGCCGATCCCGCGCCGGTTGGCCTGCTGCCCGGCCACCGTGTCCTGCTGACCGCGTTCGGCGGCGGCCTGACCTGGGGATCGACGGTCTTGACCTGGCCAACCCTTTCCGTTACTTGAGCACGAGTAAGCAGCGTGCGCAACGAGACTTGAGCACGAGTAAGCAGCGTGCGCAACGAGATGCTGGTCCACAACCGCGCGTTTCCTAGGCAAGGAGCCTGCAATGAGTGCCGTGTATGACAAGGTCGCCGAACTGCTCAGCGACAAGTTCGGCGTGCCGTCCGAGGAGATCAGCCCCGAGGCCACCTTCGAAGACCTCGACCTGGACAGCCTGGACCTGGTGGAGTTCGCCCTGGCCGCCGAGGAAGAGATGGGCGTGCGGATCTCCGACGAGGAGGCCGAGCAGCTCAAGACCCTGCAGGACACCGTGACCTTGCTGGAGAGCAAGGGCGCCAAGGTAGGTGGCAGCTGACGTGACCGTAACCCGCAACCACGACCCGGTCGCGGTGACCGGGCTCGGGTTGGTGACACCCGCCGGCATTGGCGTTGACGCCAGCTGGGCACAGATCCTGTCCGGCGAGTCCGCGGCGGCCAAGGACCCCAACCTCGAAGGGGTCAGCGTCGACATCTCCTGCCGCGTTCCCGGCTTCGACGCCACCGAGCTGCTGGGTCGCAAGCATGCGCGCCGTCTGGACCGCTTCGTGCAGCTGGCGATCGTGGCCGCCCGCGAGGCGCTGGCTGACGCGTCGCTTGACGCCAAGACGTGGGATGGCACCCGCGTCGGCGTGGTCATCGGCTGCGGCATGGGTGGCGCCGCGACCTGGGAGGAGCAGCACCGCCGCATGCTGGAGCACGGGCCGGATCGGGTCAGCGCGATGCTGATCCCGATGCTCGTGCCCAACATGGTCGCCGGCCAGCTGGCGATGGAGTTCGGGGCCAAAGGCCCCAACCTGGTGACCGCCACCGCCTGCGCGTCGGGCGCGACCGCCATCGGCGTCGCTCGTGACCTGCTGCGCGGCGGGGCCTGCGACATCGTGCTGACCGGCGGCACCGAGGCCGGCCTCACCCCCTTGTCGATCGCCGGGTTCGCCCAGATGGGTGCGTTGTCGCACCGGGTCGACGATCCGGGGTCCGCCTCCCGACCCTTCGACAGTGGCCGGGACGGCTTCGTCGCGGCCGAGGCCGCCGGCGTGCTGGTGATGGAGCGCCCTGCCGACGCCTCGGCACGCGGTGCCCGCACGCGGGCTCACCTGGCCGGCTACGGCGCCAGTGCCGACGCCTTTCACGCTACGGCCCCTGACCCGGAGGGGGCCGGCGCGGAGGCCGCCATCCTCGCGGCGCTCGTCGACGCCGACGTCGCGCCGTCGGACGTGACCCATGTCAACGCGCACGGAACGTCCACGCCGCTGAATGACGTATCGGAGGCCCGTACCATCAAGCGGGTGCTCGGCGACCAGGCGGTCGTCACCTCCACCAAGGGCGTGACCGGCCACTCGCTGGGAGCCGCCGGGGCCATCGAGGCCGCATTCAGCGTGCTGACCGTCGAACAGGGGCTCATCCCGCCGACGGCCAACCTCGAGAGCCAGGACCCCGAGATCGAGATCGACGTGGTGGCCAAGGCCCCTCGAGAGGCCAAGATCGAGGTCGCGATCTCCAACAGCTTCGGGTTCGGCGGTCAGAACGCGGTGCTGGTGGTGACCCCGGCGTGACACAATCACCGGCCGTCGACGGCATGCTCGACGTGCGCGCCGACCGGCTGGCCCGTGTCCATGCGCTGGCCGATGGGGGCACCTTCACCGAACTTGGCAGCCAGGCGCGGCACCACGTCCACGCGTTCGACATGCAGCGCAAGCGCCCTCCCGGCGACGGCGTCGTCACCGGGACCGCGCGGGTGGACAACCGGCCAGTCGCCCTGTTCGCGCAGGATCCGACTGCCCTTGGCGGTTCGCTGGGCGAGATCCACGCCGGCAAGATCGCTCGGATCCTCGACCACGCCGCCCGCGCCCGCACACCGGTGGTGGGGCTGTTGGACTCGGGCGGCGCCCGCATCCAAGAGGGCGTCGCCGCCCTCGACGGCTACGGCGAGATCTTCCGCCGCAACGTCGCGATGTCCGGGAGGGTGCCGCAGATCTCGGTGGTGTTGGGCCCTTGCGCCGGCGGTGCCGTCTACAGCCCTGCGCTGACCGACATCGTCATCATGCAGCGCCACCGCGCGCACATGTTCGTCACTGGTCCCCGGGTGGTCAAGGCCGTCACCTACGAGGACGTGTCGCTGGCCGACCTCGGCGGCGCTGACATCCATGCCACCACGTCGGGAGTCGCCCACTTCGTCGCCGACGACGACACCGACGCCATGGACCTGACCCGCCGGGTGCTGTCCTACCTGCCGTCGTCGTGCTGGCACAGCCCGCCAGCGGCGCCGCCCGCCGACGCCCTGCCGATGCCGGAGATTCCGGGCGATCACCGCCAGCCCTACGACGTGCGGGGAGTCATCCGCGGTATCGCCGACGCGGACAGCTTCACCGAGCTGCACGCCGCCTTCGCGCGCAACATCGTTGTCGGCTTCGCCCGGGTCAACGGGCAGTCCGTCGGCATCATCGCCAACCAGCCGCTGGTGCTCGCCGGCTGTCTTGACATTGCCGCCAGTGAGAAGGGCGCGCGGTTCGTGCGGATGTGCGACGCGTTCGGGTTGCCGTTGGTCACGCTGGTCGACGTGCCAGGGTTCCTGCCGGGCACCGGCCAGGAAGCGGGCGGGATCATCCGCAAGGGCGCCAAGCTGCTGTACGCCTACGCCGAGGCCAGCGTGCCGCGGGTGACTGTGGTGCTGCGCAAGGCTTTCGGCGGCGCCTACATCGTGATGAACTCCAAGTCGCTGGGCGCCGATGCCGCCTTCAGCTGGCCCGGTGCGGAGCTGGCCGTGATGGGGGCCGAGGGTGCGGTCGACGTCATCTACCGCCGGGACATCACCGCCGACCCCGACCGCCGTGATGAGTTCATCGACCGCTATCGCGAAGAGGCGATGGCGCCGCACATCCCCGCCGAGCGGCTGTCCATCGACGAGGTCATCACGCCCGCCGAGACCCGCGGTGTGGTCGCCGCCACCCTGCGTTCCCTGGAAGGCGCGCTGCAGCTGGGGTTCCGCCACGACAACTTGCCCCAATAGCAACACCAACCGGTCGCCGAGCTTGCCAAACATGTGGTCCCGCGACTTTGTCACCGTATGAGTAGGCCTGTGTCAAGCCGCCGTTGCGATGGCCTCGTTTGCGGTGAGAAATGGACGCGCTCCGCGATGGTTGCTGGGGTCGTAAGGCGGTGCCGTCTTGCCAGCAGCGCCAGATGACGCGCAGCCATGCTCGCGCCAGGATGCGGGTGGCGTGCTGGTGGGTCTTGCCGGCGGTGCGGTGTCGGTCGTAGAGGGCGGCGGCCCAGGGGCTGGCGCGGCGGCTGTCGGCGGCGAAGTCGGTGACAGCTCGACGACCTCGTCGGTGAGCAC
>JALZLC010000184.1 GCA_030858885.1 Actinomycetota bacterium | reverse complement strand
GGACGACGCGGGGCCGCGGGGTTCGTCGCGCAGCCGGGGACGGGCCACCTTGGCGTCTTCGCGCGACGCGCGGCCGTTGCCGGAGCCGCCGCGCGCTTGCTCGCCGTCGCCTTGGTCTTGCGCCGGGGCCACCGGCAGGTTGAAGAAGTAGCCGGAGGCCTCTTCCTTGATGTGGGCCATCATGTCCGCAAAGGCCCCGTAGGCCTCACGCTGGTACTCCACGAGCGGATCGCGCTGACCGACCGCGCGCAGCCCGATCCCGTCGCGCAGGTGATCCATCTCGTACAGGTGCTCGCGCCAGATGCGGTCGACGACCGACAGGATCACGCGGCGCTCCACCTGCCGCATGGTGTCCGAGCCGATCTCGGCCTCACGGCGCTCGTAGGCGCGCATGCAGTCGTCCAGTAGCAGCTCGCGCAGCTGAGCACTGGTGACGGACTCCAGATCGATGGCTTCGCGCTCGACGCCGACCTCGTAGATCTGTTCCAACGCCGTCCACAGCTCGTCCAGGCCCCACTCCTCGGCGAAGACGCCGTCGGGGGCGTAGGTGGCGCACAGGTTGGTGACCGTGTCCTCGATGAAGTCCTCGGCGTACTCGGCGACCCGGTCGTCGGGGCCCTCCAGCACGGTGGAGCGCTGCGCGTAGATGACCTCGCGCTGCTTGTTCATGACGTCGTCGTACTTGAGGACGTTCTTGCGGATCTCGAAGTTGCGGGCCTCCACCTGACCCTGGGCACGGGCCACGGCGCGCGAGACCATCTTGTGCTCGATCGGCATGTCCTCCGGCAGCTTCAGCCGCGTCATGATCGACTCGACGGCACTGGCGTTGAACAGCCGCATGAGGTCGTCCTCCAGCGATAGGAAGAACCGCGACTCGCCGGGGTCACCCTGCCGCCCGGACCGGCCGCGCAGCTGGTTGGCGATGCGGCGGGACTCATGGCGCTCCGTGCCCAGCACGTACACCCCGCCGAGCTCGCGGATCTTGTCGCCCTCCGCCTTGATCTCGGCCGTCGCCTGCTCCAACGCCTCGCTGAAGGCCGCTTGGTACGACTCGGGATCTTCGTCGGGGTCGTGCAGGCGGCGTGCCTCCGAGTGGGCCAACGCCTCGGGATTGCCGCCGAGCATGATGTCGACGCCGCGGCCGGCCATGTTCGTGGCCACCGTGACCGCGCCGAGGCGGCCGGCCTGGGCGACGACCTGGGCCTCCTTGAAGTGGTTCTTGGCGTTGAGCACTTCGTGGGGGATGCCGCGACGGGTCAGCATGGCCGCCAACTTCTCGGACTTGTCGATCGACACGGTGCCGACCAGGACCGGCTGACCCTTGGCATGGCGAGCCGCGATGTCCTCAGTGACGGCCTCGTACTTCGCCTTCTCGCTCTTGTAGACCTGGTCCGCGGCGTCGAGTCGCACCATCGGACGGTTCGTCGGCACCGTCACCACACCGATGTCGTAGATGTGCGCGAACTCGCTCTCCTCGGTCTTGGCCGTACCGGTCATGCCAGACAACTTGCGGTAGAGGCGGAAGTAGTTCTGCAGGGTGATCGTGGCCAGGGTCTGGTTCTCCTCCTTGATCCGGACCCCCTCCTTGGCCTCGATGGCCTGGTGCAGGCCGTCGGAGTAGCGCCGGCCGATCAGCGTGCGGCCGGTGAACTCGTCCACGATCAGGACCTCGCCGTCGGAGACCATGTACTCGCGGTCACGCAGGTACAGCTCCTGGGCGCGGATGGCGTTCTGCAGATGATGGATGAGCGGCGTGTTCACGCTCTCGTACAGGTTGCTGACCCCGAGTAGCTCCTCGACGCGGGTGACGCCCTCCTCGGTGACCGCGACCGTCCGCTTGGCCTCGTCGATCTCGTAATGGGTGTCCTTGGTCAGGCGCGGAACGACCCGCTTGGCGAAGACCGCGTACCACTCGGTGGCCTGGTCGGCAGGCCCGGAGATGATCAACGGCGTTCGGGCTTCGTCAACCAGAATCGAGTCGACCTCGTCGACGATGGCGTAGTGGTGCTCGCGCTGCATCTTCTCTTCCTCCGACAGCACCATGTGGTCGCGAAGGAAGTCGAAGCCGAACTCGTTGTTGGTGCCGTGGGTGATGTCGGCGGTGTACGCGGCGCGCTTGTCCTGTCGGGACTGCTGGGCAGCGACCAGACCGACGTTCAAGCCGAGGAAGCGATGGATCGGTCCCATCCAGTCGCTGTCTCGGCTGGCCAGGTAGGGGTTGACCGTGATGACGTGCACGCCCTTGCCTTCCAGGGCGTTGAGGTACACCGGCATCGTCGAGGTCAGCGTCTTGCCCTCGCCGGTCCGCATCTCGGCGATGTCGCCTTGGTGCAGCGCGATGCCGCCGAGGACCTGGACGTCGTAAGGGCGCTGGCCCAGGACCCGGTGTGCGGCCTCGCGGACGGTGGCGAAGGCCTCCGGGAGCAACTCGTCGATGGTCTCACCGTCGGACAGCCGGTTGCGGAACTCCACGGTCCGAGCGCGCAGCTGATCGTCGGTCAGCTCGGTGACCGAAGACTCGACGGCGTTGACCTGGGTGACGAGGGCCTCGAGCTGCCTGAGGTGACGACCCTCGCCGAGCCGCAAGATCTTCTGGAGAACCACGAGACGCCTGCCTTGGAGTGCCGGGATACGACGGGTGCCCCAGTGTAGGCGGCGGTCCCGGCCGCGCTCCCGGCTGCCCTCAGGCACGGGTGTCCGCAACGGCACAGGCGGCCGCTGGAGTACGGCTACTTGATCTCGAGCAGCTTTTCGCGCACCGCGTAGACCACGGCCTCCATCCTGGAGTGCAAGTGCAGCTTCTCCAGGATGTTGCGCACGTGGTTCTTGACGGTGTTCTCGGAGATGAACAGCTCCTTGGCGATGTCGCGGTTGTTCAAGCCGCGAGCCACCAGCGTCAGCACCTCCATCTCACGGACGGTCAGCCGCGGGGCGGGCATCTGCTGGCGCTCCTCACCCTTGCGCGCCATCGCCGCGAACTCGGTGAGCAGCTTGGAGGCCATCGACGGAGAGATCAGCGACTGGCCCGCATGCACGCTGCGGATCGCGCCGGCGACCTCGTCGATGGAGATCTCCTTGAGCAGGTAACCGCTGGCGCCGGCCTTGATCGCGTCGTACAGGTCCTCCTCCTCGTCGCTGATCGTCAGCATGAGGATCTTGCTGTGCGGCACGGCGTCCTTGATCGCCTGCGCGGCCTCGATGCCGCCGCGCCCGGGCATTCGCACGTCCATCAAGACCAGGTCAGGCATGTACTGCTCGGCCAGGGCCACGACTTCGTTGCCGTCGTTGGCCTCCGCGACCACCTCGATGTCGGGCTCGGACTCCAAGACCATCTCGAGTCCGCGCCGAAACAGCGCGTGATCATCGGCCACGATGACGCGGATGGCATCACGGCGCTTCGGTTCATCGGTCATGGCGCGATCCTCGCCCGTCTGCTGCCGGCTTTGGGACCAGTCTAACCGGACAAGTCGCCCAATGAGCCGTCAGCCGGCACTCCTTCAATGAGGCCGAGCTGCCCGTCCCGCCGTCGGTAGACCACGCTGGAGACCCCCGACGCGGCGTTGGTGAACAGAAAGAAGTCATGCCCGAGGAGCTCGAGCTGCAGCGCGGCGTCGTCGGGGACCATCCCCGCGAGCTCGAAGCGCTTGGTGCGCACGATCTGCGGGCGCGGCCAACCGTCGTCGGGTTCGGCGGCCGGCGCGGTGGTGGCGGCAGGCGGGGCCCCGGTGGCAGCGGCGGTGCTGGCGTGCCGATCACGGCCACGGCTGCGGTCGACCAGCCGGGCCTTGTAGCGGGCCAGCTGCCGCTCGAAGCGTCCCACCGCGACATCGACAGCTCCACGGTGATCGGAACCGGACCCTTCCGCCCGGATGTGATGGCCCTTGGTGCGAGCGGTGACCTCCACGGCGGCAGGGGCGGCGATCCGAGGGTTGTGCTCCTCACTGAACAGCACTTCCACGCCGAGCAGGCGGTCAAAGAACCGGGTGGCGTGCTGCACTCGCTGGATCGCCTCCTCCTTGACCCGCGGGGCGACCTCACAGTTCTTGGCCTTCACGATGATGTCCACGCGGCCTCCATACGTCCGGACGGCAACGGCCCCCGACGGAACGTCGGAGGCCGGGGCGCAGGGTGGGAAGGGTCGCTGCGCTCGACTCGAGCGTGCACCACACCCCTTCCGATTTGTCTACCAGCATCGTCGCCGGACGCCGCCGCCAGCGCAAACTGCTCTTACACTTCGCGCGATGGCGGTGGACCCTCTGGCGACCCGGAACGATGACCTGCGCCGGTGGCGCGGCCAGTTCACGGACACCACCGCCATCACGGCAAGCCCGCCGCGGCAACGGGCTACCTGCGTCGGTGTCGTCTATCGCATCCGGCTGGTACCAGGGCGCCAGCTGGAGGTCACGATCGAGGACGGGACCGGACGTCTGACCGGCGTGTTCACGGGGCGTTCGAATCTTCGCGGCCTGGAACTGGGTGCCGGCATGCGGCTCACGGGCACCATCGCCAACGACTCCGATCACGGCCTGATGATGCTCAACCCGACGTGGGCGCTGGTCGCCGAGCTGTACGAGTAGTTCGGCCTGCCAAGCAGGTCAGCAAGACCGACGCCGGCCCTCAGCGTTGGTCGCCTATCGGTTCCTTCGGCCGCTCAGCGATCCTTGCGATGCGGATCGGTGTGCACCACATGGGTGGGGTCGGGCGGCCGTCGGTGCACGGACGCGCTGCGGCCGGAGCCAAGATGGTGCTCCAATGCCTCGGGGTCCAATCCGTGGTCGTCGGCGAGGTGCGAGCGCAGCTCGGCCTCGCCTCGGAACCGCAGGTCACAACGTGGGCACTGCCGTACCGCCATCAGTTCACCCCTTGCTCGCTTGGGTCACCGTTGCCCGACCAGCAACTTGCGCAGCAGGTCGCTGCGGCCTTCCCGGACCAAGGCCAGCACCTCGTCGCCACGGGTCAGCGGCGTCGTACCCCTGCAGACCACCACGTGGCCTTCCCGGACGACGGCGACCAGCGTGACGTCCGACGGCAGCTCGAGTTCCTCGATGCGCTTGTCGATGGCGGGCGAGTGCTCGTCGAGACGGACCTCCAACAGCTCCACGGTGCCGCGCTGCAGCTTCAGCAGCGGGACGAGGTCGCCAGTGGACACCTCTTCCTCCACCAGCGCGGTGAGCAGGTGCGGAGGGCTGACCGCCAGGTCGACGCCCCAGGACTGATCGAACAGCCACTCGTTGACCGGGTGGTTGACGCGGGCCAGCACCCTTGGGACGGCGAACTCCTGTTTGGCCAGCAAGCTGATCACCAGGTTGTCCTCGTCGTCTCCAGTGGCGGCGACCACCACGTCGGCCGAGCGAGCCCCGACCCTCTCCAAGACGTTCGGCGCGCAGGCGTCACCCTCGACCAACTCCAGAGTCAGGTCGTGATCGGGCACCATCCGCAGGGCCTGCGGGTCCTGGTCGAGCAGGATCACCTCATGGCCACGCTTGGCCAGATCGAACGCCAGGTAGCGGCCGATGTTGCCGGCGCCTGCGAGCACCACCTTCACCTAGGACACCTCCTCGACCAGCGCGTCCGCCAACTCGCGGACGTTTTCCACTTCGCTGCGCTGCACCGCGAGGTGGACCTGGTCGCCGGACTCGAGTCGCGCACCGGGTACGGGCAGGTGCGTCGCCCCCTCGCGGCTGACGGCCACCAGGATCGCCTTGCCAGGAAGGGTCAGCTGACCCGCGTCGGCGGCGTGGACGCCGCCGGGCACGGTCACCGTCACCAGCACGACGTCCCCGCTGCCGGTCCCGACACTGGCCTCGATGCGGTTGCCGGCCGGCAGCAGGGTCCGCATCACGGCCTCGGCGGTCCAGCGTGCCGAGGCGATCGTGGTGATGCCCAACCGCTCGTAGATGGCCGCGCGCTCTGGGTCGTAGATCCGCGCCACCACGCGCTCCACCTTGTAGTGCTCCCGGGCCGTGCGGGCGGACACCACGTTGGAGTTGTCGCCACTGGTGACGGCGACGAAGGCCTGCGCCTGCTTGATGCCGGCCGCCTCCAGGGTGGCTCGGTCGAAGACGATGCCGACCAGGGTGCGTCCCGCGAAGTCGTCGCCCAGCCTCCGGAAGGCTTCGGGCCGCTTGTCGATGACGACCACCTCATGGTCATCGTCGGCGAGCTCGCGTGCCAGCTGCCCGCCCACGCGGCCGCAGCCGGCAATGATGACGTGCACGTGCGGCTCCTTTCCTTCAGCGATGCGGTGGCGACGCGCTCGAACGGACCTACGATACTCACCGTGCACCGGCCTGCCGCAACGACGGGCCCCGCGGTCAAGGAGCCGTCGTGAGCGACCTGTCGACGCTGAAGCGCGTCGTCATCGGAAGGCCGAGGGCGAGCCGGGAGCTAAAGCACCAGCTGCTGCCAAAGTGGATGGCCCTGCCGGTCTTCTCCTCCGATCCGCTGTCGTCGGTGGCCTACGCCACCCAGGAGATGATGCTGGTCCTGGCACTGGCCGGGGTGGCGGCGTTCAGCCTGGTACTGCCATTGGCTTTCGGCGTCGCCGGCCTGCTGACCATCGTCATCATCAGCTACCGCCAGACCGTCAAGGCCTACCCGAGCGGCGGCGGTGCCTACATCGTGTCGCGGACCAACCTCGGTGACGTTCCGGGTCTGGCGGCGGGAAGCGCGCTGCTGATCGACTACACGCTCACGGTGGCGGTCTCGGTCGCCGCCGGGGTCGCCGCCATCACCTCGGCCCTGCCGGGTCTGGTGGGCCTGCGGCTGCCCATCGCACTGGGTCTCGTGCTGCTCGTCACCGTGGCCAACCTGCGCGGGGTCAAGGAGGCCGGCGCGCTGTTCGCACTGCCGACCTACACCTTCGTCGCCACCATGTTCGCGCTGATCATCAGCGGGCTGGTGCAGTGCATCGATGGCTGCCCCGCCGCGCCGTTGACCGCGCAGATCGAGGCAGAAGCCGGCCTCAGCCTGTTCCTCATCCTGCGCGCGTTCTCCTCGGGATCCACCGCTCTGACGGGTGTCGAGGCCATCTCCGACGGCGTGCTCGCCTTTCGCTATCCGCAGAGCCGCAACGCCGCCACGACGCTGGGGGTGATGGGGATCATGGCCGTGACCATGTTCCTGGGGATCAGCTTCCTGGCCACGCATGTCGAGAACGTCGTTGCTTTCGAGGGCATGGAACGCACGGTGAACGCGCAGATCGCCCTGGCGGTGTTCGGTGACGGTCCCGGCTTCTTCATGGTCCAGTTCGTGACGGCGGCCATCCTCATCCTGGCCGCCAACACCGCCTATGCCGACTTTCCCCGCCTGTCATGGTTCCTGGCCCGCGACCGGTTCCTGCCTCGCCAGTTCCTGGCCCGCGGCGACCGCCTGGTGTTCAGCAATGGCATCGTCGTGCTGGCAGTCATGGCCGGCCTGCTGCTCATCGCCTTCGACGCCGAGGTGAGCCAGCTCATCCAGCTGTATGTGGTGGGCGTCTTCACCTCGTTCACCCTGTCCCAGTCGGGGATGGTGCGCCACTGGTTGCGGACCAGAACCGCTGGCTGGCAACGGTCTGCACTGGTCAACGGCATCGGCGCCACCACCACCGGCGTGGTCCTCGTCATCGTGTCGATCACCAAGTTCTCCCGGGGCGCGTGGATCGTCCTGGTGGCGATCCCGTTGCTGGTGGTGCTGATGCACCGCATCCACCGCCACTACGCCGATGTCAGTCTGGAGCTGCGCAGCGACGTGGCCGAGCCCCTGGCGCCCAAGCCGAACCACATGGTGCTGGTCCTCGACCGGATCGACGAGTCGGTGTCGCGCGCGCTGTCCTACGCTCGCGCGGTCAACCCCGCGTCGCTGAGCGCGGTCGCTGTCCCGGCTCCAGGCAACGACCTGACCGAGGCCTGGCAGCGGCTGGCCCCCGGCGTGGAACTACGCCAGCTGGGATCGTCGACTGACAGTCACGCTGACGACAACATCCTCGAGGCGTTGCGGGCGGCCAGTGAACGCCACCCGAACTCCACGACGACGGCCGTGGTCTGCGAGACCTTGTCGGAGAGCATGGTCGAGGTGGTGCGGCGCCACCGCCTTGCCCTGCGCGTCAAGGCCGGGCTGGTCGGCCAGGGCTTGGTGGTCACCAACGTCGTGGCACCCGAGGTCAGTGAGCCGTCCCCGGTGGAAGAGCCGATCGAGCATCACGTCGTGGTGCTGGTGTCCGGGGTGAACAGGGCCACCATGCGCGCGTTGGCATACGCCGAAGGCTTGGGTGGCACGACGCTGCGGGCACTGACCGTCAATCTGGAGACCGAGCAGGCCGATGCCATGCTCCACGCCTGGGAGGACTGGGGGGTTCGGGTGCCCCTGGAGCTTGTCGACAGCCCGTTCCGCACCCTGGGCGACTCCATCCGCGACTATGTGCGCGACCTGCAGCCCGACGGCCGCCGCACGGTCGTGACCTGCGTCCTCCCGGAGTTCGTGCTGCCTCGGCTGCGCTACCGCCCGCTGCACAACCAGACCGCCCTCATCATCAAGGGGGCGTTGCTGTTCGAGCGGGGGGTCGTGGTCACCAGCGTGCCCATCCGGCTGCACGTCGGTGAGCGTGACGCGGAGCATGAGGCCCACGCCGAGGTCTGATCCGGCATGTCGCGCATAACTGCAACGAGGCAGCACTAGTCGGTCGCAGGGCGCCAGGCCGGGTGACTCTCCCATGCTCGGTTCTTGGTGACTGGCCACCACCGACCGTCGTTCAGCCGCATTACCCATATGTCCGCGTTCCCAGCGCGCTTGCCCAACATTGCGAGGAACCTGCCGTCAGGAGACCAAGCAGGATCAAAACTCTCTCCGCCACGCGTAAGACGCCTCGCCCGCCCGCCCTCGATGCTGACGACGTAGATCTGGCTCGTTCGTTCGAAGGTCCGCCTGAAAGCGATTCTATGCCCACGCGGCGACCATGCCGGTCCCGTCGCGCCCGCAGTTCCGGATAGACGCACAGGGTCCGAGCCATCCAAGTCAAGCCGCATCAACCAAGACCGCTCCAGACACTCTCTCATAAAGACTAGGCTCTGGCCGCTGGGTGACCACGTCGGATGGGAATCGCCACACACCGGGCGGGTCGTCGTCAACCGGCGGTACTTCCCCGTACCCACATCGACGAGCCAGATCTCCTCACTTCCGCCTCTCACAGCAATCCGGTCATCAACCGGCGACCACGACGGTTCGGACGTCCTCCTCCCCCTTGCTAGCGTTCTCTCTGCCCCAGTGGTCACGTTCACAATCCGAAGCAGGCCAAAGCCGCCCTTCGACAGGCCGACGTCATACGCGAACCGGGAACCGTCAGGCGCCCATGCGATAGCTGACGAATACTCCGGCGGCGATGTCAACCGCTCCAACCCTCTCTCACCGACGGCGGCCATGAAGACAGACTGCGCCTGGTCCCCACGAAAGAAGGCGATCTGTCCTTTGGGCGTGTACTGCCTCGATCGCAACCCGCGTTCCTCGGTTGATGCGGGCTCAGCACTTGCCCTCACAGATGGTGGGCTAGATTGACTTGTGCAGCCGGCTAAAGCCATAGCTGTACATAGGAAAAGAAGGCACCGAAGCGGCAGCCAGCCAGCGCGTGACCGGCCATACGGGAAGCGAAAGCCGGTCCACAATGGAGACAGAGCCATAGCGCTCTCCGTTCCGTGACTGCCCAGCTACTGGGGACGGGACAAGAGCTTGTACAGCTTCGTCCCGTGTAGGACTTATAGGCATCTGTGCCGCGCTCCCGACAGTAAAGCAGATTGCCGCCGCAGGCGCACCCAGTACAGCCGCCGCCCGGCGCCGTTGCGTCGGCCCGAGCCGCCAACCCACGCCTGCGCTCTCCGGCTACGTGAGCGCGCGCCGCGCCGTGTCCCCGCCGACGGCCAGCGTGACCACCAGGACGCATTCGGCGCCGGCGTCATGCAAGGCCTGGGCGGCGGCCAGTGC
>JALZLC010000179.1 GCA_030858885.1 Actinomycetota bacterium | reverse complement strand
GAATGTAGATCAGCGCGACCAGCCCGAGGGTCTGCAGGCGGTTGTCGAGGAACTCGGCGATCCGCTGACCCACCCGCAGCATCTCGGTGAAGCCGATGATGTAGGCCAGCGACGTGTCCTTGAGCAGCGTCACGAGCTGGCTGACGATGGCCGGCAGCATCCGCCGGACGGCTTGGGGGATGACGACCAACGCCATCATCTGCCAGTGGCGCATCCCCACCGCCAACGCCGCCTCACGCTGCCCGCGGTCGAGCGACAGAATCCCGGCCTTGAAGATCTCGCCGAGCACGGCGCTGTTGTACGCCGTCAACGCGAGGACGACGTAGGTGAAGGGCGAAAAGCCGATGCCCAGCTGCGGCAGCCCGAAGTAGGAGAACAGGATCAGCAACAGCACCGGCATCGCACGGAAGAACTGGACGTAGGCACCGACCACGAGCCGCACCGGCGTGTTTCGCGAGATCCGCCCCAGCGCCAGCAGCCCGCCAAGCACCAGCGAGTACAACATGGCCACGGCGGCGACGCGCAGCGTGGTTCCCAGCCCCTCCGCGAGGCGCTCGAACACCGGGCCCTGCCACAAGTCGGTGTACAGCTGCGGCTCCAGTTGGCCCTGTGTGGCAAGGCGCTGCAAGGCCACTACCACCAGGGCCACCAGCACCAGCCCCGACACCACCGAGGTGATGCGCACGCGGCGCTGTGCCCTCGGGCCAAGGACGTCGGTGAAGGCGGTGGAGCTCATTGCTGACTCATCGCACGATCGCCACCCGCCGCTCCAGCAGCCCGAACAGCACCCCGGTCGGGATCAGCAGGATCAGGTAGCCGATGGCGCTGCCGAGCAGGGCTTCCAAGGGACGGCCGATCGGGTTGCCGATGACGCGCCCGACGCCCGTGAGCTCGACGACGGAGATGACATAGGCCACCGAGCTGTTCTTGGCCAGCGCGATGAACAGGCTGCCGATCGGGCCGACGACCGTCCGCAGGGCCTGGGGGAGCACGATCAGTAGGAGCACCCTGCCGAAGCCGAGCCCGATCGCCCTGGCGGCCTCTCCCTGGCCGACCGCCACCGAGTTGATGCCCGAGCGAAAGGTCTCGGCCAGGAAAGCGCCGGTGTAGATCGACAGCACGCCAACGGCGGTCGTGAAGAAGCTGAACAGGAAGCCGACGTCGGGCAGGGCGAACAAGGCCAGCACCATCAACACGGTGAGGGGGGTGTTGCGAGCCAGCTGGGTGTACAGCGCCGCGGCCCGCTGCAGCGGTGGGACCGGGCTGACCCGGCACGCGGCGACGACCAGGCCGATGAGGAACGCAAAGCAAAACGACAGCAACGTCAACTGGATGGTGACGATCGCGCCGTCGACGTAACGGGGCAGGTTGTCGAGGATGACCTCCAGCGCAGTCCCCTTGTGGGTCGGATCCGTTCACGCCGGGCCGGCGGGGCTGTTCGCCCCACCGGCCCGATTGCGGCTTAGCCCTCGACCGGGGGAGGCTCCGGCACTTCCTCGATGACCTGCCCGATCGTGTCGCCGTAGATGCGCTCCCACTCACCCGACTCGTACGAGTCGGTGATCACGCCGTTGAGGAACTCCTTGAACTCGGTGTCGCCCTCCTCCAGGCCGATCCCGTAGGGCTCCTCGGTGAAGGACTCGCCGACCAGCTCGTAGGCGCCGTCGCTTTGGAACACCAGGCCGGCCAGGATGACGTTGTCGGTGGCGACCGCGGCGACGCGGCCGTCAGTCATGGCATCCGCACACTCCGAGTAGGTGTCAAAGGTCGTGACCTCTGCTCCGGGAGCCTGCTCGGCGATGCTGTCGACGTAGGTCGAGCCGGTCGCGGTGCACACGGCTTGGCCGTCGAGGTCTTCGACCGCCTCGATGCCCTCGGGGTTGCCCTCCATGACCATGATCTCCCCACCGGCGATGTAGTAGGGACCGGCGAAGTCAATGACCTCGTCACGCTCTTCATTGATCGTGTAGGTCGCGATCACGATGTCGACGGTGCCCTCCTGAATGAAGGGTTCCCGGTTGGCCGACACGGCTTCGGTGAACTCGGTGTTCTCCGGGGTCGACTCACCGAAGATCGCCGCGGCCACCAGCTTGCCCATCTCGACGTCGAAGCCTTCGGGGACGCCTTCGAGGTTGGCGAGGCCGAACAGCGGCTGGTCGAACTTGGTGCCGATCGTGATCGTGCCCTCGGACTGGATCTCGGCCATGGTGGTGCCCTCCTCGAACTCGGGCACCTCGCCGCCACCGGCGCCTTCAGAGCCACCGCTGGCCGAGGGCTCCTCACCACCTCCGCAGGCGGTCACCACCAGCATCAGGACGGACAGCAACGCCAACAACGTTCGGGTGTAGCGGGTCATGCGCAGCTCCTTGTCAGTGGGCGAGGATCTTCGACAGAAAGTCCTTCGCGCGTTCCGAGTCTGGGTCGCCGAAGAACTTGTCAGGTGCGGCGGTCTCGACGATGCGGCCGTCATCCATGAACGCCACCTTGCGGGCGGCGGAGCGGGCAAAGCCCATCTCGTGGGTGACGACGACCATGGTGGTGCCGTCCTTGGCGAGTTCCAGCATGACGTCGAGGACCTCGGAGATCATCTCCGGGTCCAGTGCCGAGGTCGGTTCGTCGAACAGCATCACCTTGGGGTCCATCGCCAGGGCCCTGGCGATGGCGGCTCGTTGCTGCTGCCCGCCCGAGAGCTCGGCCGGGTACTTCTGCGCTTGGTTGGCGATGCCGACCCGCTCGAGCAGGCCCATCGCCTGTTCCCTGGCCTCGGCCTTGCGTTGCTTGCGCACTTTGACGGGGCCGAGCATGACGTTGTCGAGGATGCTCTTGTGGGCGAAGAGGTTGAACGACTGAAACACCATCCCCACGTCAGCGCGCAGGCGCGCCAGCTCCTTTCCCTCGGCGGGTAAGGGGGTGCCGTCAATGCTGATCGTGCCGCTGTCGATCGGCTCCAGGCGGTTGATGCAGCGGCACAGCGTCGACTTGCCCGAACCCGAGGGTCCGATGACGACGACAACCTCGCCGCGGTTGACCGTGAAGTCGATGTCTTTGAGCACATGCAGCGAGCCGAAGTGCTTGTTCACCGAGTCGACGACCACCAGGGCGTCAGTCACACACACCTCCGTCCGCCGCGCATTGGCCCGACCTTTGGCCCGGCGTCGGGGCAAACCTAACAGAGAAGGCGTCGCCGCGGGGGCCAAGCACAGCGCCTCGCTATGCTCGCCGCGTGACTGCGCTGACCTCCGCAACCGAGACCGACCTGCCGCCGCCGTTCTCCGCTGATGTCAACCGCGTCGGCCCGGACGCCCCGACCGTGCCCGGCGACACGGAAGTGTCCATGGACACGATCGTGGAGCTGTGCAAGCGCCGCGGCATCATCTTTCCGTCCTCGGAGATCTACGGCGGGCTGCGTGGAGCCTGGGACTACGGCCCGCTCGGCGCCGCCCTGCGCGACAACGTCCGAGCCGCCTGGAAGCGGTCGCTGATCCAGCTGCGCGACGACGTCGTCGGCCTGGAGTCGTCGATCCTGATGCACCCTCGGGTGTGGGAGGCGTCGGGTCACGTCGAGGGTTTCACCGACCCGCTGGTGGAGTGCATGTCGTGCAACCAGCGGCTGCGCGCCGATCACCTCGAGCCCGACGAGTCGGGCACCATCACCTGTCCCAACTGCGGCGGTACGGAGTTCACCGAACCGAAGCAGTTCAACCTGATGTTCCGCACCTTCGTCGGCCCCACCGAGGACACCGCCGCGCAGGTATGGCTGCGTCCCGAGACCGCCCAGGGCATGTTCGTCGACTATGGCCACGTGCAGCTGACCAGCCGCCAGAAAGTGCCCTTCGGGATCGCCCAGATCGGCAAGTCGTTCCGCAACGAGATCACCCCGCGAAACTTCATCTTCCGGGTCCGCGAGCTCGAGCAGATGGAAATGGAGTTCTTCGTCCGCCCAGGCACCGACGAGGAATGGCACGAATACTGGATCGCCCAGCGCTGGCAGTGGTATGCAGACCTCGGACTCCGCCCCGAGAACCTCCGGGTGCGCGACCATGCCGCGGAGGAGCTGTCGCACTACTCGAAGGCCACCGTCGACTTCGAGTACCGCTTTCCGTTCGCCTGGAACGAGCTGGAGGGCGTCGCCAACCGCACCGACTTCGACCTGCGCCGTCACGCCGAGTTCAGCGGGCGCGACCTGTCCTACTACGACCAGGAGCGCGACGAGCGCTACGTCCCCTACGTCGTGGAGCCGGCCGTGGGCGTCGACCGCTGCGCCCTGACCTTCCTGATCGACGCCTACCGCGAGGAGGAGGCGCCCACCGCCAAGGGCGGGACGGACCGGCGGGTAGTGCTGCGCCTGCACCACGCCCTGGCGCCGGTGAAGGTGGCGGTGCTGCCGCTGTCACGCAACGCCAAGCTGGTGCCCACCGCCCGGCAGGTCAGCGACGTGCTCAAGCGCCGCTGGCCGGCGCAGTACGACGACGCCGGCGCCATCGGCCGCCGCTACCGCCGGCAGGACGAGGTCGGCACCCCCTTCTGCGTCACCGTCGACTTCCAGACCGTCGAGGACGACTCCGCGGTGACGGTGCGCGACCGCGACACCATGACCCAGGAGCGGGTGTCGATCGACCGACTGCCGGACTACCTGGGCGAGCGTCTCACCCTGACCTAGGGTCGCGTTCACGCAAAGAGAAGGGTTGGTCACACTATCGTGACCAACCCTTCTCTTTGGCGGCCTGGCGGCCTTGCGGCCTGGCGGCCTGGCGGCCGGCGGGCTCAGTGCCAGCCGGAGCCCCAGCGGCCGTAGGGGTCGGGTGGCGCGGCGTCGCGGTCACGGGCCACCCGCTCGGTGCGCAGATCGGTGATCCCCTCTTCGATGCGGGTCTGGCGTTCCAGCAGCTCGGCGACCCCCCTGGTCAGCCAGGCGGCCAGCCGCAAACCCGCGCCGGCCACGAAGGTCAGGCACCACGCGACGATCGCGAAACCGATGTCGCCGCGGCGCAGCAGCAGCGCGCCGGCCACCACGCCGGCCAGGCCCACCGCGTAGACCAGGGCGTCGGCGATCCGCGCGGCAGTGCGCAGCTGAGCGGGTCGGACCGGTTCCATCGCTCCTCCACAACGACCGGGTCCGCCTCGGGGGAGGCGAATACCACCGATGTTACGATTGGCCGCAGTGAAGCCGTTGACGCAGATCCGGGAACGCACCGAAGAGCTGGAGCGTGCCAGCCTGTCGACGTGGGCCACGCTGGCGGTGGAGTCCAAGGGCCGCGACCGCTACGAAGAGCCCGACCCGTTGCGCACGGCCTTCCAACGGGACCGCGACCGCATCACCCATTCCAAGGCGTTCCGCCGCCTCAAGGACAAGACCCAGGTCTTCATCCGCGCCGGTGACCACTACCGGGTGCGGCTGACCCACACGCTGGAGGTGGCCCAGATCGGGCGCACCATGGCGCGCGGTCTGCGGCTCAACGAGGACTTGGTCGAGGCCATCGCGCTGGGGCACGACCTGGGGCACACGCCGTTCGGCCATGCCGGGGAAGAGGCCTTGTCGGTCTTCACGCCAGAGCCGTTCCGGCACAACGAGCAGAGCGTGCGGATCGTCGAGCGGCTGGAACGCGGCGGGCGAGGCCTCAACCTCACGTGGGAGGTCCGCGACGGGATCCTCAACCACCCGTGGGCCATGCCCGAACCGGCCACCGCCGAGGGGCAGGTGGTGCGACTCGCCGACCGGATCGCCTACCTCAACCACGACCTCGACGATGCCTTCCGCGCGGGGGTGCTCGCCGCCGACGATGTGCCTGTGGAGGTGCGCCTGTCGCTGGGGGAGACCACGTCCCAGCGCATCACCACGATGGTGACCGACGTCATCGCCAACTGCCTGGACCAGCCGGTGGTGGCCCTCAGCCCGAGCATCAACGACTTGCAGCACCTGCTGCGCGACTTCTTGTTCGAGCGGGTCTACCTGCGGCCGGAGTCCAACGCCGAACGCGATCGCGCGATCCACTGCCTGCGCAGCATCACGGTGTTCTACCTCGAGAACCCTGAGCGCCTGCCCGCCGAGTTCCGCGGCGACGCGCCGCTGATCGAGCGCGTGTGCGACTACGTGTCGGGCATGACGGACGGCTACGCGCTGGCCGAGTTCACCCGCCTGTTCCTGCCCAGCAACTAAGCCTCGGTTCGGCGCCGGAAGCCCAAGGCGCTGTCCACAGGTCCAGCCACGCCGCCGCTGTTGCCAACCCGGAGTCCCCGCGCGCGGACATACACTCCCGGGTGTTGTCGGGGAAGGAAGCCGGTGGCCGGCCGCATCAACGACGAGGACATCTCCGCGCTGCGCGAGCGGGCCGACATCGCCGTGGTCGTTGGGGACTACACGTCCCTGAAGCGGGCGGGTAGCACGCTCAAGGGACTGTGCCCCTTCCACGCCGAGAAGACCCCTTCGTTCACCGTGGACTCGGCTCGCGGCTTCTTCCACTGCTTCGGTTGCGGAGAGGGCGGTGACGTCTACGGGTTCTTGCAGAAGGTCGAGGCGCTGAGCTTTCCAGAGGCCGCGGAGCGGCTGGCTCGCATGGTGGGCTTCCAGCTGCATTACGCCGAGCTGTCGGTCGGCCAGGCCAAGGCTCTGGGCCGGCGCACCCGCCTGACGCAGGCGCTCGGCGACGCTGCGGCGTTCTACCGCCAGCAGCTCTTGGCGCAGGAGGGCGCGGCAGCCCGCGACTATCTGCGCAGTCGCGGCCTCGGACGCGCGGAGGCCGACCACTTCGGGCTCGGGTGGGCGCTGGACCAGTGGGACGAGCTCGTGCGGCATCTCAGGGGAAAGGGATACGTCGACGACGAGGTCGCCGACGCCGGCCTGGCCACCCGAGGGCAGCGGGGACTGATCGACCGCTTCCGGGGGCGCATCATCTTCCCGATCCTGGACGCGGGCGGCAAGGACGTGGTCGCGTTCGGCGGACGGATGCTACCGGGGGTTGCGCTGCGGACCGGACCGCGGGAAGGGCCGCCGCCCAAGTACATCAACTCCTCCGAGTCGATCGTTTACAAAAAGTCCCAGACCTTGTACGCCCTGAACTGGGCCCGGTCGGAGGTCACACGGCGGCAGCTGGTGCTCGTCGTCGAGGGCTACATGGACGTGATCGGCCTGCACGCCGCGGGGATCCGTCACGCCGTCGCCACCTGCGGCACTGCCCTGACCGCCGACCATTTTCGGGCGTTGGAGAAGTTCACCCCCCGAGTGGTCCTGGCGCTGGACGCCGACGACGCCGGGTTCGCCGCGGCGGAGCGCGCCCGCGCGCTGGCCGACGACGCGCAGCTGCGAGAGGTCGGGGTGCTGCCACTGCCACCCGGCAAGGATCCGGCAGACCTGGCAGAGGAGGGCGAGGCGGCGGTCGCAGCCGCACTGGCCAACGTCAAGACCGCCGTGGAGTTCCAGATCGAGCATCTGTTGCGGGGAGCCGACGTCAGCACTCCCGAGGGTCAGGTGGACGCCTACCGGCGGACGTTCCCGCTGCTGGCTCGGCTCGACGACCGCTTCCTGCGCTACTCCTACATCCGTGACCTCGTCGCGCCGGCCGTGCGGTTGTCGGCCGACCGCATCGAGCGCGAGCTCGACGCCGAGGTCGGCGCCCACCGCGCCGCGCCGCTGGCTGGTGCAGCGTCGTCAAGCGGCTTAGGCGCCCCGGCCAGCTCCGCGCCGACCGCCGGCCAGCGTCTGCCGGGTGACCTCGCCGCCGCGAACCCCGCTGATCCGCAGCTGCTGCTGGAACGCGAAGTGCTCCAAGCGGCGCTGCAGATGCCCACCCTGCTGCCAGCCGCCTGGAAGCTGGTCACCGCTGACGACTTTCGCGCTCCCCTGTCACGGACGTTGTTCGAAGCGCTGAACGAGGCACCGCCGGGCAACCTCGGTGCCGTGCTCGCCAAACTGCCCGACGACGACACGCGGTCGCGGGTGCGGGCGCTGGCGCTGACCGAGTCCCGGCACGGGGCGGACGCGAAAAAGGTCGCCGAATGGGTGGCAGGATTGCGGGCAGCGGCGGTGCAGCGCGAGATTGACGCGATCTGGGAGCAGGTGGCGCGTGTGGGTGAGCAGCTCGACCCGGCCGAGCGGCGGCGGCTGACCACCCGGCGTTACGAGCTGGAGCGGCGCCGGCGCGATCTGGTCGAGGGGAGGGACGCCTAGTTCGAGGCGGTGACCACCATGACGACCACCACGACCCCAGATGCCGGTGCGCCGATCCCAACGGCGGCGACTGCCTCAAGGGCTCCCCCGCCCGGGAACCGCAGGCGCCGGCCGCTCGAGGAGCTGTCGCTGCCGACGCCCGCCAACGACCCGGTCCGGCTGTACCTGTCCGAGATCGGACGGGTGCCCTTGCTCAGCGCAGAGCGGGAGGTCGACCTCGCCAAGCGGGTCGAGGCGGGG
>JALZLC010000171.1 GCA_030858885.1 Actinomycetota bacterium | reverse complement strand
AGGCGGGCCGGCTGCCCAGCGTGTCGCGCAGCGCCGCGTGCATGTCCGCCACCGCGACTCCGAGCGCGCCGAGGCGCTCCAGCAGCCAGCTGTCGCCCATGGCGCAGGCCACGGGCGAGGAGACCAGGCGCGCCACGTCGTCGGTGGCCAGCCGCCAGGCGTCGCGGCCGCCGTCCACGAACTCGGCGAGCACCGCCAGATCCGTCGAGGTGCCGTCGGCGTCGTCGAGCAGCAGCGCGCCGAGCTGGCGGGGAGCGTTGGGAAAACCCTGCCAGGTCAGCGCACGGGTGATCTCCACCTCCGGGTTCTCGCCGGGCTCCAGCCGCCGGAAGAGCTTGACGATCGCGTGCTGGCCGAACACGACCGAGGTGTTGGACTGCTCGCCGCGCAGCACCTCGGCCTGCTGCAGCTGCAGCGCGGAGCCCGCGGCGCCAGGGCTGCCGGTGACCCTCCCGCCCAGGCCGGTCAGCCGAGCGGTCGAGTCGCAGGTCAGCGACGCCAGCGTCCGGGCCGTGTCCGGGTCGGTCATGGCGTCGACCAGGTCCAGCCCCGCGACGGTTCCCACCGGGAACGCCTGCGCGCTGCACGCGTCGGCGGCGGCCAGTGGCACCTGGTAGCGCTCGCGGTGCCCGTCGGTGAACTCCACGTCCACGAGCGTGTCCAGGACCGCCGCGTCGTCGGTGTCGAGCAGGATCTCGTCGTGCACCGACACGGTCTCGACACTGCGGGCCTTGCCAGCGAACCAGCGCTGCCGCGGCAGCCACGGCAGCAGCATCTCGGCGAGCGCCCGGTGCTGGGCCGGCCTTGCGAGGTCGGCCAGAATCGTCATGCCGAGTGGTCCTGGCTGACTTCGAACCAGTAGAAACCGTGGGGTCCGAGCGTCAAGAAGTACGGCAGGTCCCCGATCCGAGGGAACGTCGTGCCGCCCAGCAGCTCGGTCGGCGCGCAGCCGTTGTAGCGGGACAGATCCAGCTCCACCGGCTGCGCGGAGGCACTGAGGTTGGCAACCACCAGGATCGGGTTGACCTCGCCTCTCAGGAACGCCAGCACCTTGGTGTTGGAGGCTCCCAGCGCCGTGAACTCACCGCTGCCGAACACCGGGTGCTGCTTGCGGACGTTGATCATGTTGCGCACCCAGTGCAGCATCGAGTGCGGATGGCGCTGCTGAGCCTCGACGTTGGTCGACTGGTAGCCGTAGACGGGATCCATGATCGGCGGCGCGTACAGCTGCGCGAAGTCGGCGCGCGAGAAGCCGGCGTTGCGGTCGATTGACCACTGCATCGGCGTGCGAACTCCGTCACGGTCGCCGAGATAGATGTTGTCGCCCATGCCGATCTCGTCGCCGTAGTACATGATCGGGCTGCCGGGGAGGCTGAACAGCAGGGCGTGGAACAGCTCGATGGAACGACGGTCGTTGTCCAGCAGCGGGGCCAGCCGCCGGCGAATGCCAACGTTCATCTTCATGCGAGGGTCGCGCGCGTATTCCTTGTACATGTAGTCGCGTTCTTCGTCGGTGACCATCTCCAATGTGAGCTCGTCGTGGTTGCGCAGGAAGATGCCCCACTGGCAGTTGTCCGGGATCTGTGGTGTGGAGCTCATGATCTCGACGATCGGTTTGGCCTCCTCCCGGCGCAGACCCATGAACATGCGCGGCATCACCGGGAAGTGGAAGGCCATCTGGCACTCGTCGCCGTCACCGAAATAGTCGCGGACGTCTTCCGGCCACTGGTTGGCCTCGGCCAGCAGCACCTTGTTGGTAAACTCGTCGTCCACGACCTTGCGGATCTGCTTAAGGTACTCATGCGTCTCCGGCAGATTCTCGCAGTTGGTGCCCTCCCGTTCGAACAGATACGGCACGGCGTCCAGACGCAAGCCGTCCAGCCCCATGCCCAACCAGAAGCGAACGATGTCCAGCATCGCGTCGCGCACCTCGGGGTTGGCATAGTTCAGGTCAGGCTGGTGGCCGAAGAAGCGGTGCCAGTAGTACGCGCCCGCCTCGGGGTCATGGGTCCAGTTGGAGATCTCGTTGTCGACGAAGATCACCCGGGCGTCGGGGTACAGCTCGTCGGTGTCGGACCAGACGTACCAGTCGCGCTTGGGCGAGTCGGGCCGGCGTGCCTCCTGAAACCAGGAGTGCTGGTCAGAGGTGTGGTTCATGACCATGTCGGCGATGACCCGCATTCCGCGCGTGTGGGCCTGCTCGATCAACTCGGCGACGTCATCGACGGTGCCGTACTCCGGCAGCACCGTCATGTAGTCACTGATGTCGTAGCCGCCGTCGCGCAACGGCGAAGAGAAGAACGGCAGCAGCCAGATGCAGTCGATGCCGAGCCACTCCAGGTAGTCGAGGCGCTCGGTCAGCCCTCGGATGTCACCCGTGCCGTCATTCGTCGCGTCGAAGAAGCCGCGGATGACCACTTCGTAGAAGATGGCCGACTTGAACCACAGCGGGTCGTTGGAGAGTGCCACTGGTTGCCTCAGACTGCTCAGGGGGTCACAACGCGCGAAGGCGTAGCACGTGGGCGGGCTCTACGTGGGGGTCCAGTCGGACGAAGTTGCCAGGTCCGCGCCAGACGTACGTCGTGTCGGTGAGCAGGTCGTGCGCCTCGTACGGCCCGGCGCCCTCCAGCCCGAGCTGCCACAGGTCCAGCCAGGTGGTGGCCTCGTGGGTGTGGTGCGGGTCAAGGTTGACCACGGTCAGAACTGGGTCGGTGCGGCCTTCGGACACCTTGGAGAAGGCCATGACCTGCTCATTGTCGACCTGATGGAACCACAGGTTGGTCAACCGGCGGAAACCCGGGTGAAGTCGGCGGACGGCGTTGACGCGCGTGATGTACGGCGCCAGCGAGCCGGCGACGTCCCAGTTGCGGGGTCGGTACTGGTACTTCTCGGAGTCCAGGTACTCCTCGCTGCCCTCGCGGACCGCCACGTGCTCGAACAGCTCGTAGCCGGAGTAGATCCCGTAAGCGGGTGACAGCAGGGCCGCCAGCACCAGCCGGATCTTGAAGGCGGCTGGACCACCGGTCTGCAGATACTCGGTGAGGATGTCAGGCGTGTTGGGCCAGAAGTTCGGCCGGTAGTAGCTGGCCATGTCGCTATGGGCCAGCTCGTTGAGATAGGACTCCAGCTCCGCCTTGGTGTTGCGCCAGGCAAAGTAGGTGTAGCTCTGGCTGAAGCCCACCTTGCCCAGGGTGGCCATCATCTTCGGGCGGGTGAACGCTTCGGCGAGGAACAGCACCTCGGGGTGCTCGTCGTGCACGTCGTCGATCAGCCACTCCCAGAACGGGACGGCCTTGGTGTGTGGGTTGTCGACGCGGAAGATCTTGACGCCGTGTCCGATCCAGTAGTCGAGGACGCCCTTGAGCTCGGCCTCGAGGCCGTCCAGGTCCGACGTGTCGAAGTCGATCGGGTAGATGTCCTGGTACTTCTTGGGCGGATTCTCCGCGTACCGGATGGTGCCGTCGGGGCGGTGGTCGAACCACTCGGGATGTTCGGTGACCCAGGGGTGGTCGGGGGAGCACTGGATCGCAAAGTCCAGGGCCACCTCGAGGTCGTGCAACCCGGCCTCGCGCACAAAGTCGTCGAAGTCGTCGATGGTCCCAAGGTCGGGATGCACGGCGGTGTGCCCGCCCTCCTCCGAGCCGATGGCCCATGGCACTCCGGGGTCGGCGTCGGACGGGGTCAGGCTGTTGTTGGGACCCTTGCGGAAGGCCCGCCCGATCGGGTGGATGGGCGGCAGGTAGACGACGTCGAAGCCCATATCGGCGATCGCTGGCAGCCGCTTGGCGGCCTCGGAGAAGGTGCCACTACTGGTCTTGGTGGCGCCTTCCGAGCGAGGGAACAGCTCGTACCAGGCCGAGAAGCGGGCCGCCTCACGATCCACCCATAGGGGCAGCTCCGGCTTGCTGATGGTGGTGTCGAGGCGTTCGGGATGGCGCCGGAGCGCAGCCAGCAGGTCCGGTTGCGAGGCGGCGGTCACCCGGTCACCGAGCGGGGCGGCGGAGCGCAGCATCGCCGCCGTCTCGGCCAGTAGTTGCTTGACCGCCTTGGGCGCCTTGCGGCGCTCAAGCAGGAGGGCGCCTTCCTCGCAGTCGACGTCAAGGTCGGTTTGTCTCCCCGCGTACCGTTTGACCAGCCCGTCGAGCCACGCGGCGTAGTGGTCGCTCCAGCCGACGACCTGGTAGCGCCAGGCGCCGAGACGGTCGACCGCGAAGGCGCCGTAGAACCGGTCGTTGACGTCGGCGTGCATCGTGGCTTCTCGCCAGCCGGTGTCACCCGGCCCCCGATAACGGATTGCGGCGGCCACCTTGTCATGGCCCTCGCGGAAGACGTCTGCGCCGACGACGACCTCGTGGCCCTCGATGGCTTTCACGGCGTAGCGGCCACAGTCCACGGCAGGGGTGATGTCCTGAACCTGGACGCGTCCTTTCAACAACCCCTCCTTTGTGGCCAGAGTGCTTCTTGTCGTCCTTCCCGGTCAATCGGCACTGAATCATGCGGCCTACACTCCACAGGCGATCGGGATTGGTCCTGGTCATCCGGCCGCCTGGCCCTAGCGTCGACCGATGACCGCAGGAGGGATGCCATGGCGTCGCCCGTGCAAACCGGCCTCACCTACGACGACCTCGCGTCGTTCCCCGACGACAACCTGCGTCGCGAGCTCATCGACGGCGAGCTCATCGTGACGCCGGCGCCGCGGGTGCGTCACCAGGACGTGGTGGTGTGGCTGACGACTGAGCTGGGGCTCTACGCGCGCGAGCACGGCGGCAGGGTCTACTGCGCCCCGCTGGACGTCTACTTCTCCGAGCGCGACGTCGTGGAGCCGGATGTCTTGTACGTCCGCCCCGAGCATCGCTCGCGGCTGGAGGAGCGCTTCCTGCGCGGCGCGGC
>JALZLC010000159.1 GCA_030858885.1 Actinomycetota bacterium | reverse complement strand
ATCGTGAAATGGCTGGCGCGAAACCCGCGGATCACGCTGCACTTCACGCCGACATCAGGCAGCTGGCTCAACCTCGTCGAGGTGTGCTTCGGCATCATCACCCGCCAAGCCATCCGTCGCGGCAGCTTCGCCTCGGTCACCGACCTCACCGCCGCCATCCGACGCTTCATCGACGCCTGGAACGACCGCTGCGAACCCTTCACCTGGACCAAGACCGCCGACGAGATCCTCGACAAGACCAAAGGTAAAGACACTTTGGCGACGCGACACTAGTCTGCCCTTGAGCGGTCTCGGTTGAGCAACCTTCGAGGTAAAGTCCGACATGCGCTTTGAGAAGTCCATCGATATCGACGCCCGAAAGCAGCGCGTCTGGGATGTGCTCAGCGACCTCGAACAGTGGCCGCGGCGCATCGAAACGGTCGAGCTCGTCGAGCTGCTCACACCTGCTCCTATCGCCAAAGGCAGCCGCGTGCGCCTCAAGCAACCGAAGATGCCAGAGGGCACATGGGATATCACCGTCTGGGACGCACCGACCTACTTCGAGTTTCGCCAGAAGTCCCGCGGCATGACCAGCGTCGTGGGCCATCGTGTCGAAGCGCTGGAGGAAGAACGCGCGCGCCTGACCCTGAGCCTGGACATGCGAGGTTTCCTGATCCCGGTCATCGCCCCGTTTTCCAAGGGTATGACCAACCGCTACCTGACCAGCGAGGCTCAGCACATGAAGCACGCCTCCGAGTCCGACGACACGTGAGGCGCTGCGAAAGCACCACCCTTGGGGCGAGCTCATGACCGATCCCGGACGACAGGAACCTGTGTCGGTCAAGCCCGACTGAACCGAGAGCCAACCCCAGCAGACGCGCGCTCCGACGATCAGCATCGCGTCGGCCGTCAGACCGACGCCGGGTTGAAACACGAGCAGGCCACCGCACCCGCGACACGCCCCGCGGCGAGGACCCAGTCGCTCACCGAGATGTTCGCGGAAACACGGTCGCGGGCGAGCGCGACGGTGGCGACCAGTTCCAGGTTCAATAGCAGCGAAGCCGTCGCGACCGGGACGTACGCGAGCAAGACCAAAGGTAAAGACACTTTGGCGACGCGACACTAGGTGGGTGGCGCCAGCGCCTCGCCGGCCACCATGCAGCGGTCGCCGCGGTGGTCCAGCAGCAGCGCGGCCAGGGCACGGGCGGATTGGGCCAGCGGCACCGTGACCGTCCCGTCGGACGAAGCCAGACCTCGGATGCCGTGCAGCGACAGGACTTCGGCCACCGTCGATGCTTGATCGGCGGTGAGCCGGTAGCCCCATGGTGGCGGATCGGCGACCTCGTGCACGGGCGGCGCGTCGATGTCGCTGCCGGAGAAGGCGATGGGCTGCTGACAGCGCGCCGCGGCAGCGGCATTGACAGCGCCGCGGGCGACGGACTCGGCCTGCTCGCGCAGAAAGCGCAGGCAGTCGTCGAGGATCCGGCGGTGGACGGCCACGCGCCGGCGGCGGGGGAAAGGCCGGTAACCGGGCTCGCCGACGTCGGGGTGCAGTGGGGTTTCGGCCACGACCGCAACCCGGTGGTGCAGACCGGCGGCGTTGCGGCACATCCCTTCGTCCCCGCCGCCGCCCACCTGCGTGGTGATCCGCCCTCCCGACTTGTGCTGGCCGTACACCCCGGCGCTGAATCCGCTGTCGCGAGCTCCGGGCGTCAGGTAGTCCAGGGACAGCGTCCGGGCCAGCGCATGGACACCAGGGTCGACGTTGCGGTTGCGCGGCCACAGCGTCAGCACATCGTCGTCATAGGTCCCCGGCACGACCGGGGCGTACTCGTGCAGGTCGACCACGACATCCGGGCGCTCGTCGCGCAACACGGCCGCCAGCGCCCGGGTCTCGGGCTCTCGCAGGTTCAGGTGGTCACGGTTGAGGTCGGCGCCGCGGGCGTTGCCGCGGGTCCACGCGGCCACCCCGTCGGGGTTGGCCGTTGGTACGACCAGAATCCGGTGCCCGCGCAGCTGGTGGCGCAGCACCGGGTCGTTGGTGAAGGCGAGATCGCGCACCAACTGCAGGACCGCCTCGCGACCGGCGGGTTCGTTGCCGTGCTGGGCGGCAAGCACCAGCAGGCTCGGCCCTCTCGCAGGGCCCAGCTGCACCAGCCGCAGCGGCGCACCGGACACGCTGGTGCCGATGCGCTCGATCCGGACGTTGGAGGCGGTGCGCTCGACTCGCGCCAGGAACCTCGTCTCGTCCGCCGGCGACGTCCAGCTCGCCCCGTCCGAAGCCTCGAAGGTCGTGCGCAACGCCGCCGTGTCGCGGCCGAGCCCTACCGCCGTGCCGGCTGCCAAGGCCGCCGTCAACAAACGACGGCGGGTGAGGTGCCCGGCTGCGGTCACGGCACCTGCCCTTGCCTCAGGCAGGCAACGCGGCGCGGACCTCGACCAGGCCGCCACTGAGCCGGACGTCGTAGCGGGGCTGCGGTGTGGTGGCCGGCGCTTCGACGACGCTGCCGTCGGCGAGGCTGAACATGCTGCCGTGCCACGGGCAGCGCACGCAGCCATCGACGATGGTGCCGTCGCCCAGCGGCCCGCCAGCGTGGGTGCAGACCGCGTCATAGGCGACGATCTCGCCGTCGTGGCGCGCCAGCATGATCTGTCGCTCGCCGGCCTGCGCGGTCACCGGGGCGTGGTCGGGGACGGCGGCGGCCGCCAGGTCGGTGGACGTCCAGTCCTCGAGGGGATCGTGGAACGCGGTGTGGTCCACCCCCACACCCAGCGCGTAGGACAGGTGCCCGCCGAGGTAGCCGGCGCCACTGACCAGTCCCAGTGCGGCGAACGACAGCCCCTTGCCGAGGCCTCGACGACCCTGGCGACGGGCCACCACCGACGCCAGTTGCAGTGCAAGGGCGGCGTTGTTGGCCATCGCGTGCGCCGCACCGATCCGGCGGGGCGGCCCGTAGGTGTCGACCCACTGGGCGAGTCCCGCCATGGCCGTCGGCAGCGCGCTGATCACCCCGGTGGTCAGCAGCGTGTCGGCGGCCTGCTCGTTGTCCTCGCCGAACAGGTCGAGCAGTCCGCTGCCCGCCCAAGTGCCGATCGGCAGCGTCACCAGCAAGGGATGCAGGGGGTGCCCCAACCAGGTGCCGTTCGCGGCGTTCTTGACCAGCCGCGAGTTGAAGGTCGGGCCGAGCACCCACATCAGGGCGTCGCCGACCTTGTCCAGCGCCGGGCGCTGGCCGATCCAT
>JALZLC010000144.1 GCA_030858885.1 Actinomycetota bacterium | reverse complement strand
ACGGGCAGGACGGCGAGACGGCGCAGGGCAGACATGATGGCTCGATGTCCGGGGAGAGAAGGCGCCGCAGACCGTAACAGGACTAGTCAATGTGGTCCAGCCCGCAGCCAGGCCGCGCCAAACCGGCAAGCGGACGGACGCGGAGATCCGCGTCAGGTGGCGCCTACGACCGATCCGGCGGGGTCAGCGCGGCTGCGCGCCCTTGCCAGTCCTGCAGAATGAGCTGGGTGCCTGTCCACACCGCTGTCACAGGGTCGCTGACCGGTGATGGCGGCAGCGCCCGCCAGGCGTCGAGGGCCGGGTCGTATGCCGCCGCGCTGTGGAACTCGGCCGACAACATGAGCACCTCGTCGCCAGTCCAGGCGGCGTCGCCGACCCCGCCGATCAGCACGTCTCTCGGCGTCTTCGCTAAGGGCTCCCATTCGCCAGATGACAGGTCGCTTTCCGGACGATAGCGCGCACCGGGCTGCGACTCCTCGCCGTAGCGGTCGCGGCCGACGACCAGCAGCTGCCCGCCGATCCACAACGCCACGGTTTCACCAGCAGCGATCGGTGCCTCGGGCAGTCGGCCCCAGCTGTCCGTGGCGGGCGTGTACATCAACGCCTCGCCGGTCTCAGGATGGTCGCAGAAGACGGACTCTCGCGCGCGGGAGCCGCCCCAGACCACCACCGCGTCACCAGCGGTAATCGCACGCGCGCCGCTGCGGGCCTCGGGCGCGTCGGCCAACCGGGTCCAGCTGTCGCGAGCCGGGTCGTAGAGCGCACCGTCGGCCCGCGCGGGGATCGGAGGGCACTCGTCGTCGGGATCGGGTCGCTGGGTCGGTGCTCCGCCCCACACGAACAGGTGGCTGCCGGTCCAGGTCGCCGCGGCATTGTCGCGGGGGCGCAGCGGCGCCTCGGCCAGCAGCCGCCAGCGGTTGGTCCGCGGGTTCCAGGCCGCGCCGTCGGCGAACGTCCGGGAGCCGGCAACGCCGCCCCACACGACGACCTCGCTGCCGGTCCACACCAGCGCCGCTCCGTAGCGCCCGGCGATCGGGGCGGCCGGCACCGCGCGCCAGGAGCCGGCGTCGGGGTCGTAGGCCGCTCCGTCCGTTCGCGTTTCCCCGCCGCGGTCACCGCCCCACACCAGCACCTCCGACCCCGTCCACACGAGCTCGGCGTACGAACGCCGACCTCCGGGCAGGTCGGGCAGGTCGACCCAGGCCCCCGGCGACGCCGCAGGCCCTGGTTCGGTCGCCCGGGACGGTTCGGTGGGCGACGGCTGACGGCGGTCCGGCTGTGAGACAACCGGTGGCCGGTCGGCGAAACGCACCTGCGAGGACCCGGGACGCAGCAAGGTGACAGCGCTCCACCCGCCCGAACCGATGACCAGCAACGCGAGCACAACGCCACCAGCGCGGATGCGGCGGCGGCGGCGCACACCCCTTCGCAGTGCGGTCAGGTCCAGCTGGTCGGTCGGGTGCGCGGCGAGCGTGTGCAGTGTCTCCCGGAGGCTAGACGACACCGGACACCTCCTCTGGGTCGGTGAGGATCCGACTTCGCCGCAGCGTGGCGATCGCCCCGTGGGTGAGCGCCTTGACCGTGCCGGGAGCGCAGCCCATGACATCGGCGGCCTGCGTCACGGACAGGTCGACGTAATAGCGCAGGACGATGGCGGTGCGCTGGCGCGCCGGGAGAGCGGCGAGGGCCGCCAGCGCCGCCATTCGAGCCGGCGTGTCGGGGTTGTCGTAGCGGTCATCCGTTCGCAGCTTCGCCCGTGCCAGCGCTCGACGTTCGGCGCCACGACGGCGCAACAGCGAGTTGGCAAGGTTGAAGGCCACCCGGTTCGTCCAGGCTTCGGGCGCGGCCATCGCGGCGACCTGCGCCCAGCGGTCCCACACCCGGATGAGTGTCTCCTGGGCGAGCTCCTCGGCCACGCCGCGGTCCCCGCAGTACAAGCTGAGCGCACCGACCAGCCGTGGGCGCATGCGCCCGCAGAACTCGACGACTCCGGGAGGGTCGTCCACGCAACACTCCCTTCCGTCGCCGCTCCTGCCCCTTCAACGCATGAGCGGTCTGTGCGGTTTACCCGCTGGGGACGAGCAGCGCGCCCGGCAGGGCTACAAGCAGGTCGCGGAGCCGCAAGGCGCCCCCCCGGTGGGTGCGCCCGGAGAGTACGTCGCGCCAGTCGCCGCCGGGCGCCCGCAGGGTCGCGTCCCCCCAGGCGTGGCCCATGGAAGGCCGCAGGTCAGGGCCCATGACGGCGCCCGGCAGCCGCGGCACCACCACGACGGCGCCTGCGTTCCCGACGCGGTCGGTGCGCGTGTACGCGACGACGTGATCGGCCCAGTCACCGTCGACCTGGAGCGGCTGGTAGCCCGCGTCCGGGCCGAAGAACGCCGGGTGCTCCCGGCGCGCGCGCAAGGCCCGCGACAGCACCCACAGCTTGATCCGTCCGTCGCGGCGCGACGCCCACAGGCCCTGGGCATCGACGGGCCCGGCTTCCAGCTCAGCCAGCAACTGCCGGCGGGCCTGGAAGTCGACCGAGCGGCGGTTGTCGGGGTCGACCAGGCTGTCGTCCCACAGCTCGTTGCCCTGGTAGGTGTCGGGGACACCGGGCGCGGTGCACCGCAAGAGCACCTGCGCCAGTCCCGAGACCATCGCGATCTCATTGGTTGCGCCCGCCATGGCATCCATCTGCTCGCGAAAGGCCGCGTCGCCGAGCGCACGCCTGACAAAGTCGGTGACCTCGGATTCGTACTCGTCGCTCGGGTCGACCCATGACGTGCGCTCGCGGGCCTCGCGCAGCGCCTTCACCGCGTAGGCCTGGAGCCGCTCGGCCAGCTGCCCGGTCTGGTTGCCGGACTCGGCCAGCGGCCAGAGCCCGATCATGGTCTGCAGCACCAGTTGGCTGTCGTCGGCATCCAGCTCCGACCAGTCCTGCCAGCGCCGCAGCGCGGACTCCCAGCGGTCAGGCAGCTCGGTCAAAGCCGCCATGCGCAGCCGGACGTCCTCTCCCCGCTTGGTGTCATGGGTGGCGGTCGTCAGCATCCCACCCGGATGGCGCCTCACGCGTGAAGCGTTCGCCGTATGAAAGGTGTCGACGTCGATGCCGAAGCGGCTGGGATCACCCCCGACCTCGTTGAGCGCCAGCAGCCGTCGGTGCCGATAGAACGCGGTGTCCTCCACACCCTTGGCCGTCACGGCGCTGGACAGCTGCTGGAAACGGGCCAAAAAGTCGAGGTGCGCTGGACTGGTACCTGCGCGTCCGGCCAGCAGCTGTCGCACAAGCTCCACCAGCGGTTGGGGGACCTCGTCGGAGCGCTCGCCGGTCGCCGCGGCGAAGGCCTCGTCGAGCACCTGCTCGTCGGCGTCACGCGCGGCACCGGTGACCGGGTCGGTGTACGTCCGGTACACCGGCAGGGAGGTGAGAACGCGCGCGACGGCCAGCCCGCAGTGCCCTTGGGTCACGTCGCGGGCCTGCAGATGCTCCTGGGCCAGCGCCCACAGCAGCCGAGTGAGCCGGCGAAAGTCGGAGGCGAGGTCGGCGTCGATGACGTCGAGCTTGGCGGCGTGGATGAGTAACCGGTCGTGCAGTGCGACGCGCCCGCGCAACTCCTGGTCCTCGTCGTCCTCGTCGTCGGCGGGTGGGACTTGCAACGCGATGAAGCAGTCCTCGGCGGCGGGGTCGACGAAGAGGCCGAGCACGTCGTTGCAGAAGTCGTAGCCGGTGGTCCCGGCGACGGGCCAGTCGGGCAGCGCTTCGGGGTGGGTGGGGTGCGCGCTGTGCAGGATCTTCTCGGCGACCGTCCACACACCGCCGCTGCGCTCGGCGAGGCGCTGGAAGTAGCGGGCCGGGTCGCGCAGGCCGTCCGGGTGGTCGACGCGCAAGCCGTCGATGAGCCCTTCGTCGACCAGCCGCAGGATCGTGCCGTGGGTGTGGTCGAAGACGGCCTCGTCCTCGACGCGGACACCGGCCAGCTCGTTGATGGCGAAGAACCGCCGGTAGTTGACCACCGCGTCACCGATGCGCCACCACACCAGCCGGTAGTGCTGGTCCTCCAGCAGCGCGTGCATCCGCGTCCACGTCTCGGGTCGCTCAGGGGTGCCGTTGAGCGCGCCGACGCCGCCGCTGCGCCCCAGCGCCTCGCGCGACTCCGACGAGAGGGGAAAGCTGTGGTCGTGATAGCGCAGGCGGACCGGCCCGTCCTCGCTAACCAGGCGCAGTTCGCCGGCGAGCAGCGCTTTCCCATACTGCTCGCCGAGCACCGGCAGGACCACCTTGCCCTCTGCGCCCGGCAGCGCCGGCGACCAGTCGACGTCGAAGAAGCGCGCCCCCTCGCCACCCTGGCCCTCGGCCAGCAACAGCTCCCACAGCGGGTTGTCCGGCCCGATGCCGAGGTGGTTGGGCACGATGTCGGCCACCAGGCCGAGACCCGCCGCGTGCGCCGTCTCGGCCAGGCGACGTAAACCGGCCTCGCCGCCCAACGCCTCAGAGACCGTCGTCGGGTCGACCACGTCGTAGCCGTGCGTGGATCCTGGCCGCGCGGTGAGGATCGGCGACAGGTACAGGTGGGTTACGCCGAGCGACGCCAGGTAGTCGACGATGCCGGCGGCGGCCTCGAAACCGCTGGCCGGAGTCAGCTGCAGCCGGTAGGTGGCCCCCACTGGCCGGTCATGCATCGCTGGCATCGTCCAGTCGACGCAGCACCAGCAGCGAGCGGTCGATCAGCTCCACGGTATCGCCGGTGACCAGCTGCCGACCGCTGTCTCGACGGTCAGTGACAGGGTTGGCGGTGTCGACCACCACCTCCCACGACTTGCCGTACAGCTCGCCCGGCACCTGGAAGGTAACGGTGTCCTGGCTGGCGTTGGTCAGCACCAGGAAGGAGTCGTCGACCACCGGCCGGCCCCGTTCGTCTGGGGTGGGCATCGCCTGACCGTTGAGGAAGAACATCAACGCTAGGACCCCCGCGCTCCAGTCCTTGCCGGCCATCGTGCTGCCGTCGAGTCGCATCCAGTCGACGTCCTGCATGCCGCCGCGCGTCTCGCCGAGGAAGAACGACTGGCGTCGCAGCACGGGATGGCGGCGGCGCAGTCCGACTAGCCAGCGGGTGAAGGTCAGCAGCGTGCGTTGCTCGTCAGACCAGTCCCAGTCATACCAGGCGAGCTCGTTGTCCTGGCAGTAGGTGTTGTTGTTGCCCTGCTGCGTGCGGCCGAACTCGTCGCCGCCGAGCAGCATCGGCACGCCCTGTGACAAGAACAGGGTCGCCAGGAAGTTGCGCTGCTGGCGCGCCCGCAAGGCCAGCACGGCCTCGTCGGTGGTCTCGCCCTCGACTCCGCAGTTCCAGGATCGGTTGTGGTCCTCGCCGGAGGTGTTGTCGTCGAGGTTGGCCTCATTGTGCTTGTGGTTGTAGCTGACCAGGTCGCGCAGGGTGAACCCGTCGTGGGCCGTGACGAAGTTGATCGAGGCGTAGGGCCGCCGGCCGTTGTGGGCGTACAGGTCCGACGAGCCCGACAGGCGCGAGGCCACCTCACCAAGGCCCGGCACCTCGCCCCGCCACCAGTCGCGGATGGTGTCGCGGTACTTGCCGTTCCACTCCGTCCACAACGTCGGAAAGTTGCCGACCTGGTAACCGCCCTGGCCGACGTCCCAGGGCTCGGCGATCAGCTTCACCTGGCTGACGACCGGGTCTTGCTGGATCAGGTCGAAGAACGCCGACAGCCGATCGACATCGTGCAGCTCGCGCGCCAGCGTCGATGCCAGGTCGAAACGGAAGCCGTCGACGTGCATCTCGGTGACCCAGTAGCGCAGGCTGTCCATGATCAGCTGCAGCACGTGGGGATGGCGGACGTTCAGGGAGTTGCCCGTCCCGGTGTAGTCCGTGTAGTAGCGGGCGTTGCCGTCCACGGTGCGGTAGTAGTTGATGTTGTCGATCCCACGAAACGACAGCGTCGGACCTTGGTGATTGCCTTCGGCGGTGTGGTTGTAGACCACGTCGAGGATCACCTCGAGCCCGGCCGCGTGCAGGTCGGCCACCATGGACTTGAACTCGTAGAGCTGCTCGCCGGCCCTCCCGCGTGCGGCGTAGCTCGCGTGCGGCGCCAGGAAACCGATGGTGTTGTAGCCCCAGTAGTTGCGCAGCCCGCGCTCGACCAGGAAGTGGTCCTGCACGAAGTGGTGGACGGGTTGCAGCTCGACGGCGGTGACACCCAGCGACTGCAGGTAGTCGATGATCGGCGGCGAGGCGAGGCCGGCGTAGGTGCCGCGCAGCTCGGGTTCGACCTGCGGATGCCGCATCGAGATGCCCTTGACGTGTGTCTCGTAGATGACGGTCTCGTGCCATGGCGTGCGCGGCGGGCGGTCCTCGCGCCAGTCGAAGAACTCGTTCACGACGACGGCCTTGGGCATGTGCCCCGCGCTGTCGGACGTGTCCAGCTCCCGGTCGTCGCCGCCGGGCGGGTAGCCGAAGACCTCCCGACCCCAGGCCACGTTGCCGTCGATCGCCTTGGCATACGGATCGAGCAGGAGCTTGGCGGGGTTGAAGCGGTGGCCGTTCGACGGGTCGTGGGGCCCGTGCATGCGATAGCCGTAGCGTTGCCCCGGGCCCACGCCCGGCAGGTAGCAGTGCCAGATGAACGCCGTCTGCTCCTCCACCGCGATCCGCAGCTCATAGCCCTCGCGGTCGAACAGGCACAGCTCGACGGTCTCGGCATGCTCGCTGAACACCGCGAAGTTGGTCCCGCGCCCGTCCCACCGCGCCCCCAGGGGATAGGGGGTCCCCGGCCATACGTTGACCAACCGTCGCTCCTTGTCCGCGGCTTGCCGCGCCGCCCTTTGGGCTACGGTGGCGCCTCGATGCCTGCTCTGCCTCAGAAGGGCGCCACCGTAGCGGCGACCGTCGCCCGACCGCGACTTCACGGCTGGCGCCACCCGGCGATCCTGGCTGCCGGCGCGCTGTCCGTGGCCTCGGGCTTCGCCCAGTTCGGGGTCTTCACCGCACTCGGCGACGTGGCCACGGCGTTCGGCGAGGGTAGCGGCGGTGGGGTCGCGGCCGAGCTGGGATTGTCGGCGACCACGTTGGGGCTGGGACTCGGGGTGATCCGCCTGGCTGCGCTGGGCGGGTTACCGCTGTCGGCACTGGCCGACCGGCGCGGCCGCAAGTCGGTCTTGCTCGGCTGCTCGGCGATCGGGCTGGGGTTGACCGCCCTGGCGGCGTTGTCCCCCGGATACTGGGTCTTCATCGCGCTGTTCGCCCTCGGACGCCCGCTGTTGTCAGCAACCAACGCCGTGGCCGGCGTGATCGCCGCCGAGGAGACGCGGGTAGCCGACCGCGCCGCGGCAATCGCCTTGCTCACCGCGGCGTACGGGCTCGGTGCGGGGCTACCCGCGGCGCTGCGCGCGGCGGTACCCGCGCTGACCGGCGAGCCGCTGGGCTTCCGCTCGCTGTTCGCGATGTCGATCGTGCCACTGCTGTGCCTGCCGCTGGCCGCCCGCTTCCTGGAGGAGCCCGATCGGTTCACCCGGCTGCGTGCCGTCGCGGGCGGTAGCCGGCTGGGGCTGGGGGTGGTGCATCGCCAGCTGCGAGCCCGCCTTGGCCTGCTATGCCTGCTGGCCTTCGCGGCCACCTTCGTGACCGGCCCGGTCAACGGCTACGTCTTCGCCTACGCCGAGAACGTCCTCGGCGTCTCGCCGACGGTTACCTTCTTCATCGTGCTCGCCGCCGCGCCGCTGGGTCTGTTGGGCTTGCTGGCGGGCCGCTGGACCGCCGACGTATGGGGCAGGCGTACCACGTGCGTGGCGATGCACGTCGTGGTGGGTGTGGCCGGCATCGCTGCCTACACCGGCAGCCTTCCGCTGGCGATTGGCGGGTACCTCGCCGGGCTGGTCGCCGGCTCGGCCTACGCGCCCGCGATTGGCGCCCTGTCGGCCGAGATCTTTCCCACCGAGGAACGGGCTACGGCCGCCGGGTGGCTGACCGCCGCCGGCGCGCTCGGGGCGGTGGCCGGCCTCACCGCCTTCGGCATCGCCGCCGACGCCTTCGCCAGCTTCGCGCCGGCCGCCGTCCTGGTCAGCCTGCCTGTGGCCGTCACGGCGCCCGCCTACCTGCGGCTGCCCGAGACCCGGGGGCTGGAGCTGGAGGAGTCGGCTCCCGACGTGCGCTGAGCACACCGGCGTACGCCGGCGGCGGCGCGCGGGCCGCGTGGTAGACCTTGGCCATGCCCCACCCGCCAGGTCCGTCGGGCACGCCGGTCGTCGTGGGCCTGGACCTTGGAACCACCACCGCCAAGGCGGTCGCCTACGACGAGCAGTCGCGCGTGTGGGCCGATGTGTCCCGCGAGTACCAGCTGCACACGCCACAGCCCGGGTACGCAGAGCAAGAGCCCGACACGGTCTGCGACGCGGCGCTGGGCGTTCTGTCCCTTGCCGTCGGGCGAGCGCGCGCGGCGGGTGCCTCGGTCAACGGCGTCGCGTTGTCAGCGGCGATGCACAGCCTGCTCGCCCTCGACGCTCACGGTGCGCCGCTGACGCCGGCCCTGACCTATGCCGACTCCCGGGCGGCGGCCCAAGCCAGCCGCCTGCGCGGCGACCCGACCGCCATCCAGGTGGGTCGGCGCACCGGCACGCCGCTGCATCCGATGTCGCCGCTGGCCAAGCTGCTGTGGTTCCGCGAGCACGACCGCGACACCTTCGACCGGGCCATCTCCTGGGTGTCGCTGAAAGAGCTACTCCTGCGCCGGCTGTGCGGCGAGACCGTCGTCGACGCCTCGGTCGCCTCGGCCAGCGGGCTGTTCAACCTGCGGGAGCGCGGCTGGGACGCCGGCGCGCTGCGGCTGGCCGGGGTCGACGCCGGGCAGCTGTCGCGGCCCGTTGCCACCACCACCGTCCTGGCGGGCCTTGACCCCGGCGAGGCGCGCCGCCGTGACCTGCCCGCAGACCTTCGCGTGGTGGTCGGCGCCGCCGACGGCTGCCTGGCCAACCTCGGCGTCGGGGCCACCGTCAACGGGATCGCGGCGTGCACCATCGGCACCAGCGGCGCGGTGCGGGTCGCGACCACCACCCCCGACACCGATCCGCACGGACGGCTGTTCACCTACGCGCTGACCGACGACCGCTGGATCGTCGGCGGGCCGATCAGCAACGGCGGGCTGGTGCTTCGCTGGCTGCGTGACGCGGTGCTGACCGACCTGGCCGAGACCGCTCGCGACGCCGGGGAGGAGCCCTACGAGCGCATGACCGCCATGGCGGCGGCCGTCCCGGCGGGCAGCGAAGGGCTGCTGTTCCTGCCCTACCTGACCGGCGAGCGCGCCCCGGACTGGAGCGCCTCGGCCCGAGGGGCGCTGCTCGGACTGACCCTGCGCCACGGCCGGGGCCACCTGATCCGTTCGGCGATGGAAGGCGTGCTCCTGCAGCTGCGCGCCGTGGTGGAGGCGATGGGCGCGCTGCAGATCAGTCCATCGGCGTTCCGCGCCACCGGTGGCTTCACCGAATCGCCGCTGTGGCTGCAGATGATGGCCGACGTCTTCGGTCGGGAGATCGGTGTCCCCGACCGGGCTGAGGGCACCGGGCTGGGGGCGGCCCTGCTGGGGATGGTGGCCCTGGGCACCTTCAGCGACATCGACGAGGCCGCCGCCACGGTGACGGTGCGCGACGGCCGTCGCCCCGACCGTCGAGCCGCCGAGGTCTACGACGCGGTCTTCGAAGCCTTCCGCGCCTCCTCCGCGCGGTAGCCAGGCGCAGCCCCGCACCCTGAGTACGCACCGGAGTTGCGCAGCATTCATTGCCACGACGGCCGCTACTCCCCACCCCGCGACCATCACCATCATCGACGTCAATGGTTCGCCCGGCTGCACGCCGACAACCTCACGGCCGGTCCGGGGACACGACCCGCCGGACTAGCAAAACCGTTAGGCTCGCCTGCCCCGAGGGTGAGGAGCGCGGTGGGCACGTCGGAGCCGGTGGTGGTGGCGCGAGACCTGACCCGGTGCTACGGCGAGCAGGTCGCCGTGGACCACGTCGACCTCGAGGTGGCGCCAGGGACGATCTTCGGGTTCATTGGCCCCAGCGGTTCGGGCAAGACCACCACGGTCCGCCTGCTCACTGGTATCGAGGGCCTGACCAGCGGCGAGGTCAGCGTCTTCGGCCTGCCGCCGACGTCGTTCACGGCCCGTGACCGGGCCCGCATCGGCTACATGCCACAGTTGTCCGGGCTGTACCCGCACCTGTCACTGCACGAGAACCTGACCTTCGTCGCCTCGCTGTACGGAGTGCCGCTACGCCGGGCGCAGCGCCTGACCAAGGTGTTGGACTTCGTGGAGCTGACCCCCCACCGGGGCAAGCTGCTGCGGGACGTGTCAGGAGGCATGCAGCGACGCCTGGCGCTGGCCGCCACCTTGCTGCACGAGCCGGACCTGATCTTCCTCGACGAGCCGACCGCTGGCATCGACCCGGTGCTGCGGCGCAAGTTCTGGAACCGCTTCACCGACCTCAAGGCCCAGGGCAAGACCGTGTTCATGACTACCCAGTACGTCGGCGAGTCTGCCGACTGTGACGAAGTTGGCGTGATGGTCGAAGGTCGTCTGATCGCCCGGGACGCCCCCGACGCCTTGCGGCGAACCGCCTTCGGCGGCGGCGACCTGGTGGACGTCGTTGCGGCCGAAGCGCTGGGCGACCCGCTGGTGGGCCAGATTCGGGCACTACGCGGAATGCTGTCGGCGCAGCGCACCCGCACCGACGGGCGCGGCTTGCGGCTGGTCGTTGCCGACGCCGACGACGCCACCGCGTGGTTGCAGGACTGGTTCGACGAGCACGACGTGCCGGTGGTGTCGCTGCGCCACCACGTGCCGACCTTCGACGACGTGTTCGTGCAGCTCATCGGAGGAGACGCACGCTGATGGCTGACCTGGCACGGTCGGCGATCCGGATCCAGGCGTTTGTGCGCAAGGAGCTCGTCGAAATCGTCCGCCAGCCTCGCCTGGTCGTCACGCTGGTGCTGGGGCCCTTCCTGATCCTGCTGCTGTTCGGAGCAGGCCTTCGTGACGAGGATCCGCCGGTGCAGGCCGCGATCGTCGCCCCGGAGGGCGGTCGACTGACCGCCTTGGCCCAGCGCTTCGCCGACACCAGCAGCCGCCGGTTGAACATCACCGACATCAGCGACGACGAGCAGGGCGCACTGGAGCGGTTGCGCCGCGGGCAACTCGACATCGTCGTGGTCTTCCCCGACGACCCGACCGGCAGCGTCCGCCAGGGTGAGCAGGCCGTCATCACCCTGTACCACAACTACATCGACCCGATCGAGACCCGCGCGGTCGAGATCTCCACCGAGCAGGCCGCCGAGGCGATCAACGAGCAGGTCTCGCGGGCGCTCGTCGTGGAGGCACAGCAGCTGGCCAGCGACGTGCAGGAACGGGTGGGATCCGCCCAGGACCGTGTCGTCGCCTTCCGCGAGGCGGCCGCCGCCGGCGACGCCGCCGAGGCGAGTGCGCAGCTGGAGCTGCTGGATGCCGACCTGTCGGCCGTGCGCTCGGGGATGGGGATCACCGCGGGGGCGCTCCAACGCCTTGACCGTCAGGTGGGCACCGGAGTGGACTCCCGCCCGGTGGCGTTGCGGCTGCTCGCCGAGGCGACGCAGGGTGCCGAGGGACTGGCCGACGCTCCGGCCGAGGCGGTTCCCACGGCCGCGCTCGACGAGCTGACCGCCGACCTGAACCGGCTCGGCGTGGCCGTCGCGGCCCTGCGGGCACTGCCGGCCGACGTGATCGTCAGCCCCTTCGCCGGAACTGCCCGGCGGGTGGCGGGCGTGGCCGTTGGGCTGACCGGCTTCTACGCACCGGCGGTCGTGGTGCTGCTGCTCCAGCACCTCGTCGTCACCTTCATCGGCCTGTCGACCGTGCGCGAGGAGCAGCTCGGAACCACCGAGCTGTTCCGGGTCGCGCCGCTGTCGACCGCAGAGCTGCTGGCCGGCAAGTTCCTGGCCTACCTGCTCCTCGGCGGCGGCGTTTCGGCGGTGCTTGTCCTGCTGCTGGTCACCGGGCTGGGGGTGCCGATGCTCGGCTCGTGGTGGCTGCTGGCCTGCAGCGTCGTGGCGGTGCTGTCAGCGTCGATCGCCATGGGGTTCGTGATCGCGCTGCTGTCGGGCAGCGACAGCCAGGCCGTGCAGTACGCGATGCTGGCATTGCTGAGCAGCATCTTCTTCAGCGGGTTCATCCTCAGCTCGCAGCGATTCGTCCCGGCGCTGGACGCCCTAGCCCACCTGTTGCCGGCCACCTACGGGATCGCGATGCTGCGCGGCGAGATGCTGCGGGGCAGCGCCGCGCCCGTGTTCCTGCTGGGGATCCTTGCGGGGATGACGGTCCTGTTGCTCGGCGTGGCTTGGGTGCTGCTATCGCGCCGGCTGCGGAGGGGTTGATGCGCGGGCTCAGGACACGCGGGGCTCAGCCGCCGACCCGCACGACGGCGCGGCCTTGCATCGCGCCATTGCCGATCCGGTCCAACGTTGCGATCAGTTCGTCGCCGAGGCCGTCGACCTGCACCGTGATCGATTCGTCCAGGCCTCGAGGGCGCAGGTCGCCGGCGAGGCGGTGCCAGACCGCCATCCGCAACCCGTGAGGGCAGTGCACGGAGTCGATGCCTAACAGCGAGACGCCGCGAAGGATCAAGGGGAACACGGTGATGGCGAGTGTCGGCCCGCCGGTGTTCCCACTGACCGCGACGGCCGCGCCGACGTCCAGTGACCGGACGACCCCGGCCAGGGTCTGCCCGCCGACGCAGTCAACGGCGGCGGCCCACCGAGGCCGGGCCAGCGGCTTGCTGTCGTCGCCGATGACCGCTGCACGGTCGATGACCTCGCTGGCGCCGAGGCTGCGCAGCCAATCGGCTGACTCGGGCTTGCCACTGCTGGCCACAACCTCGTAGCCGAGCTCGGCGAGTATGCCAACGGCGGTGCTGCCGACCCCACCGGTGGCGCCCGTGACCAGCACCGGGCCGGTACCCGGCCGCAGCCCCTGGTGTTCCAGGCGCTGCACGGACAGGCCGGCGGTGAACCCAGCCGTGCCAAGGGCCATGGCCTGGCGAGCGCTGAGCCCTTCGGGCAGCGGCACCACCCACTCGGCCGGCACGCGGGCGTACTCGGCAAAGCCGCCATGGTGGGCGACCCCGAGGTCGTAGCCATGGACCAGGACCTGGTCGCCGGGCGCCACACCGCCCGCCTCGCCGGCGACCACCTCACCCGCCAGGTCGATGCCCGGTACCAGCGGGCTGATCGCGGCGACCCGGCCCTTTGGTTGCACCGCCAGGGCGTCCTTGTAGTTGACCGAGGTCCAGCTGACCCGGATGGTGACGTCGCCGGCGGGCAGGTCGGACTCGTCCAGGTCGCGGACGCCGACAGCGACGGTGTCGTCGCGCTTCTCGGCGATCAGGGCTCGGAAGCGGTCGGGCAGGACGGTCATGGGGTTGCTTCCTCGAACGCGGGATGACTTGGCTGCAGGTTAGTGCGCCGCCTGATGCAGCATCGCCTCCAGGCGCCCCATCACCACGGGCCAGCTGTAGTAGCGGGCCACGAACGCCCGGCCGCGCTCGCCCATCAGGGCCGCCTCGAACGGGTCGGACAGCAGGTCGGCCACGGCGTCGGCGACCGCCTCGACGTCGGTGCCGTCCACCACGCGGCCCGTCTGCCCGTCGACCACCGCCTCGGGAGCGCCGCCGGAGCGCCCCGCGACCACGGGCGTGCCGCAGGCCTGAGCCTCCAGATACACGATGCCAAGACCCTCGACGTCCAGCCCACCCAGCCGCGTTCGGCAGGGCATGGCGAACACGTTCGCGGCGGCGTGATAGGCGGGCAGGTCCGCCCAGGCCACCTCACCCGCAAAGGTGACGGATGCGCCAAGGCCGAGCTCCGCGCTCCGGCGCTGCAGCGCCACTCGGCGTGGGCCGGTGCCGACGATCACCAGATGGGCGTCCGGCACGCGCCGCAGGACGCGCGGCCAACCCTCGATCAGCACGTCCTGGCCCTTGCGGGGCACCAACCGCGAGACGCAGACCGCCAGCGGTTGCTCCCCGCCGAGTCCGTGCCGAGCACGGATCCCCGCCCCGTCCGCGCCGGGGTGGAAGGCGTGCAGGTCGACGCCAGGTGGGAGTTGATGCAGCACCGTCGGGTTCCGAACACACGGGGCGAGCGCCGCACGGGTGTAGGCGCTGAGGATGCCCAGCCCGTCGAGGCCACGGGTGGCGCGCCGGATCAGCGGACACAGCCCTGCCCTGGCCATCCCGGCTTCCAGCCCGTGGCTCAACGCCACGCAGGGCAGGTCGAGGTGAGCGGCCAACTCCGCCAGCGGCCAGGCGGCGCCGAACACCACCACCTCGGCCTCGTGGGAACGGGCCGCGTTGCGGATCCGGCGCAGGAGCCCCGGCCCCGGCAGCAACGGGCGAGGGGCGATCCGGCTGACCTGGTAGGGCAGCGTCGCGTCGTGAGCGGCGGCGCCAGGTTGGTCGGAGGCCAGAACCCAGGTGGTAGCCGGGTTCGAGCTCGCCAGCAGGTTGCCGAGGAACTGCTCGATGCCCCCGCTGCGAGGTGGCAGGTCGTTGGTGACCCACAGGGCTCTGGTCATGACGGCCGGCGAATGCTCACGCGGGGCTGGCCGAGCCGGCCGTTGCGTCCCAGATTCATTCAGCCCACTGTTCCCCCATCGCCAGTCGTGCCAACGCCGACGGGTGCGTGGCCCACAGCGCCGTCACCCACGCTGGCGGTTGTGGCGAGGACAGGTTGGAGCGGGTGAGGCCCACTTGCAGACCTTGGAACGCGACAGGGTCTCTGGTCAGTTCCAGGGCTGCCAGGTCGGCGGCCGCTTCGGCCCGGCGGCTGACCGCCGCCTGCAACGGCACCGTGGCAACGTTGGCGACGACCACCACGGCGAGCAGTACGGCGGCGGCGCGCGGGTCGGCCAACGCCTGCTGACGGCCGCGGCGGGTGCGCACCGTGGCGACGGCGGCCAGCAAGTAGGCCAGCGCCACGGCGCCGGCCGCCGCGAACAGCCCACCTCGTAACAAGTCGGCGTTGGCCGCGTGACCGAGCTCGTGGGCAAGGACCTGGCCCACCTCGGCGGGTGCGCGCTGGTCGACCAGCGTGTCGTACAGCACGATGCGACGAGTGGTGCCCAGCCCGGACACGTAGGCGTTCTGTCGGGTCGTACGCCGGCCGGCGTCGGCGACCACCACGGTCGCGTCGGCGCGCCCGGCGCGTTCGAGGACCACCTCGACCTCGTCACGCACGGGTCCCGGTGGCAACGGCGTGGTGGTGAACTGCAACGGCTCGAGCACCAGGGGCGCGGCGAAGGTCAACGCGACCGTCAGCGCGGCGGCTGCGAGCCCGGCGACCGCGGGCCAGGCTCGTGGCAGCCGTCGCGCCAGGGCGTAGGCGCCCGC
>JALZLC010000121.1 GCA_030858885.1 Actinomycetota bacterium | reverse complement strand
AGGGCTACTTGCGCGTGAAGATCGCCGCCGACGATGGCGCCGACGTCCAGCAGGAGGTCCTCTTCCCGCCGAATCCCGGCAGCGTCTATCACATGACGAAAACCCTGGATCAGCTGCTGTTCGCCTTCTACGCCAAGAATGACGAGGTGCGGGTCACGGACCTGCATCAGGGCATCGTCTGGGGAACGCAGACGTCGGAAACCAGCCGCGACGAGCGGTTGATCAACCGCTTCGACTATGACGGTGACTACGGGACGGTCCTGAACCGCTTCCTGATGCAGGCGGCCATCGGCTATCCCCTGACCGTGCACGGCACCGGCGGGCAGACCCGGGCGTTCATCCACATCCGCGACACCGTTCGCTGCGTCCAGCTGGCGGTGGAGCATCCTCCCGCAGCCGGGGAACGGGTGCGGATCTTCAACCAGATGACGGAGACGCACCGGCTCATCGATCTCGCCGAGCTTGTCGCTCGGCTCACGGGCGCGCAGATCGACCTGGTCGACAACCCCCGCAAGGAGGCCAGCCACAACGACTTGTTCGCCGAGAGCAGGCGCCTGCTGGAGCTCGGCCTTGAGCCCGTGACCCTGGAGGACGGCTTGCTGCAGGAGGTCGCCGAGATCGCCCAGAAGTACTCGGATCGCTGCGACCGCGACAAGATCCCCTGTCGCTCGCGGTGGACCAGGGAGCAGTTGCCCCCAAGCAGCGAAGCCGCAGGGCCCGCATAGTGCCCGCGTGGGTCGTGGTCGGCACCCAGTGGGGTGACGAGGGCAAGGGCAAGGCCACCGATCTGCTGGCCGACGACGTGGAGTACGTCGTTCGCTACCAGGGTGGGAACAACGCCGGGCACACCATCATCGCCGGCGACCCGACCCAACCCCGGACGCTCAAGCTGCACCTGGTTCCCTCGGGCGTGCTGTACGCCAACGTGACGCCGGTCATCGGCGACGGGGTGGTCCTGGACCCGGGTGTGCTGCTGGGGGAGCTGGACACGCTCGTCGCCCAGGGCATCGACGTGTCGAAGCTGAAGATCAGCGGCAACGCGCACCTGATCATGCCCTACCACCGGGAGCTGGACCGGGTCACCGAGCGCTACCTCGGCCGGCAGAAACTGGGCACCACCAAGCGCGGGATCGGCCCGACCTACGCCGACAAGGCGGCCCGAGTGGGCCTGCGCGTGCAGGATCTGTACGACATGAAGATCTTCCGCGAGAAGCTCGACGTCGTGTTGAAGGAGAAGAACGCCGTCCTGTCGCGGGTCTACAACCGGCTGCCGATGAAGGCCGCCGACATCGAGACCGAGTATGCGGTCTACGCCGAACGCCTGCGCCCCTACATCACTGACACCATGGCGCTGTTGCACGACGGCCTCGAGGCGGGCAAGACGGTGCTGCTCGAGGGCGCGCAGGGCACCCTGCTGGACCTGGACCACGGGACGTATCCCTTCGTCACGTCGTCCAATCCGGTGGCCGGCGGGGCGCTGACCGGCGCGGGGCTCGGGCCGAAGGACGTCGAGCGGGTGATCGGCATCACCAAGGCCTATGTGACGCGCGTCGGGGCCGGACCTTTTCCCACCGAGCTGGGAGGCGAGTCGAGCGTGCAGCGCTCGGCGGCCAGCGGTGACCCGACCGGCGAGCTGGGCGATCGCATGACCGAGGTCGGTCAGGAGTACGGCACCACCACCGGGCGCCGCCGGCGGGTCGGTTGGTTCGACGCCGTCCTGGCCCGCTATGCGGCGCGGATCAACGGCCTCACGGAGCACTTCCTGACCAAGCTCGACGTGCTGTCGGCGTTCGAGACGCTGCGGGTCTGCCGGGCCTACCGCTACCAGGGGACCGACTACGACCACTTCCCGCCGCACCAGTCGATCTTCCACCATGCCGAACCGGTCTATGACCAGCTCCCCGGCTGGGGCGACGACCTGACGGCGGTCAGCGACTACGCCGATCTGCCCAAGGAGGCTCGGGCCTACGTCGACCGTCTCGAGGAGCTGTGCGGTGTGCCCATCCGCTGGGTGTCGGTCGGCCCCGCCCGCTCCCAGACGCTCGAACGGACGTGAGGGTTCTCGTCCTCGGCGGCGGGGGGCGTGAGCACGCCTTGTGCTGGGCGTTGGCGCGGGCGCCGTCGGTGGACGTGGTGCTGTGCGCTCCGGGCAACGTCGGCATCGCCGAGGTCGCCGAG
>JALZLC010000117.1 GCA_030858885.1 Actinomycetota bacterium | reverse complement strand
CGCCAGGAAGCGGCGCGCCAGGAAGCCGCCCGACGCGAGGCGCAGCAGGCGACGCGCGACCGCGCACCGGCAGCGCAGCCGGAGCCGGAGCCGGCAGCTCCCGCTGCACCCCCAACATCTTCCAGCTCAGGATTCTTGTGGCCGGCCGACGGCGTCAAGACCAGTGACTTCGGTTGGCGCACGCACCCGATCTTCGGCACCGGCCGTCTGCATGCCGGCATCGACATCGGCGCGGCGTACGGCTCACCGATCTCGGCGGCGGCCAGCGGCACTGTGGTCTCGGCGGGCGCCATGAGCGGCTACGGCAACGTCGTGGTCCTCGACCACGGCGGCGGCATCGCCACCCTGTACGCGCACCAGTCCAGCGTTGCGGTGGGAGCCGGCCAGGCGGTCGAGCGCGGGCAGACCATCGGCTACGTCGGCTCGACCGGCTACTCGACCGGTCCCCACCTGCACTTCGAGGTGCGCGTCAACGGCACGCCGGTCGACCCCATGGGCTACCTGTAGCCGTCGTGGCCCCGGCGGGCGGGGGGTCGGCGGCGGGGGCGACTGGCAAAGAAGCGGCCAAGGTCTGGCCAAGTCTGGCCAAGTTCCGCAGGCGCGACGGCCGCAAGGCGCCGAGCGTGGCAGGCTTTGGCTCATGCTGACTCGCATCGCTGCGACGGCCTGTGCACTGGTGTTCGTGGCCGGGGTGGCACAGGCGGCCTATTCACGGGGGCTGGCCGAGGCGGGCGGTGCAACGTCGGCCGTATCCGCCGACAACGGTCGCGGCCTCGGCGTGGTCGCCGAGGTCCTCGATCAGCTCGACGCCGACGCCGTCAAGGCGCCCGACGACAGCAAGCTGGTGGACGGTGCCGTCGACGGAATGCTGCGGGCGCTGGACGACCCGTACGCGCAGTACTTCGACGTCGACGAGTTCTCCGAGTTCAACGACGCGCTGGACGGCGAATTCTCGGGAGTCGGTTTGGTTCTGGAGGAAGGCCCGAACGGCGTCCGCATCGTCTCGGTCCTCGACGGCACCCCGGCCGCAGAGGCGGGCATCACCGAAGGTGAGCGCATCGTCAGCGTGGACGGCAGCGACGTTCGCGACAAGGCGATCAACGTGATCGTCGAACGGGTGAAGGGCGAGGCGGGGACCGACGTCACCCTGGGTCTGGCCGGTGGCGGGCAGGGACGCCACGAGGTGACCCTGACCCGACGGCAGATCGACGTGCCCAACATCGAGGGCCGGCTGCTGGAGGACGGCTCCGGCTACGTCCGGCTGCTGCAGTTCACCGGCGGTGTTGGCGAGGCCGTGCGCCGCGAGGTCGAGCGGTTGGTCGCCGAGGGTGCCAGTGGCATCGTGCTGGATCTTCGCGGCAATCCCGGCGGGCTGCTGCCCGAGGCGATCGAGGTGGCCAGCATCTTCATCGAGGACGGGCAGATCGTCAGCGTGCAGGAGCGCGACGCCGAGCGGCGCACCTATGCCGCGCGCGGCGACGCGCTGTCGGACCTGCCGGTGGTCGTCCTCGTCGACAGGGGGTCGGCCAGCGCCAGCGAGATCGTCGCCGGAGCCGTCCAGGACAGCGGTCGTGGTGACGTCGTTGGCACGTCCACCTTCGGCAAGGGCACGGTGCAGACCATCCAGACGCTGGACAGCGGCGGGGGCGTGAAGTTCACCACCGCCGAGTACTTCACCCCGTCGGGTGACTCGATCGAGGGCGTCGGCGTGCAGCCTGACCAGATGGTTCGCGGCGAGGACGCGCAGCTGGCTGCCGCACAGCGCGCACTGCAAGCCGCCGTCGCCCGCGCGAACGGCGGGTAGCCGCCAGCCGGGTACCGTGCCGTCATGGCGCGCAAGAAGAGCGAGGACACGATCGCGGTGAACCGTCGTGCTCGCTACGACTACGACATCAGCGAGACGTTCGAGGCGGGGATCGCCCTGACGGGCACCGAGGTCAAGTCGCTGCGAGCCGGCAAAGCCTCGATCGCCCTGGCCTTCGCCACCGTGCGGCGCGGTGAGGTGTGGCTGGCACAGGCCGATATCCCCGAGTATGCCTTTGGCAACCGCGCCAACCACGACCCGACACGCCAGCGCAAGCTGCTGTTGCACCGGCGCGAGATCGACGAGATGGCGAAGTTCACCCAGGAGCAGGGCCGCACGCTGGTGCCGTTGCGCCTGTACTGGAAGGACGGCAGAGCCAAGCTGGTGGTCGGGCTCGGCCAGGGCAAGGCCGCCTATGACAAGCGGGCCGACCTGGCGCGCAAGGACGCGCAGCGGCAGGTGCAGCGTGCCCTGCGCGAGCGCCAAAAGGCTTGAGACCGCGGTCGCGGGGCTGTGGTTTCATTGACAACGCACAATCGCCCTTCGGGGGTGTGACTGGCTTCGACAGGTGCTGGTCGTCCCGGGCCGGCCCCGACGAGGACCTCTGGTCGACCTGCGCGTCGGGCAAGTGTTTGACACCTGTTGGCGCTTCTTCGCGCACACGTCCCCGATGGCTTGGAGTTCCTCTCGCTCAGGCGTAGGCGTGATTCCAGCGTTCCCCGGGGATGGTGCGTGATCGCCTCAGCGCAGTTGGGCGTGCAGCGCAACGAGAGCGAGGAAGCGCTCGAGATCCTCGTCGCTGTCGCCGGCAAGAGTGTCCAGCGTGTTCAGCACGCGGGCGGACTGCTGCACGTGGGACACAGACGTGGCTTTGTCGAATGAGGCGCGGTGGTCGTAGTCCGCGAGGTGCGCGCGGGGTAACACATGTCGCACCGTCGCGAGGGTCGCGGGGAACACTGCGCAGTAGGCTGCCGACACAGCTCGTCGGAGCCGAACAGGTCGAGGACGTCCACCTCCTCCTTGGTGGTTCGCCAGGTCGTGAGCGTGCTCCAGGAGCTTTCTTGGGTCAATCGGAACGCTGGTTGCATCAGCGCCGGGCTTCGTCCCCGGTGTCTGCCGGGTCGTAGTCCTCTTGCGTCTCCTGACGTGGGATCACGATCCATCGGATGGGGACCCCGATGTCGATTGCCGGCGTCGTCGATCATCCGGTGCAGCTTGAGGACGTCATCAAGGGGCCAGGTCTCCCCGACCGGGTCAGGCAGCACAACATCAACGATGAGGGCGTCGTTTCCTTCCGAGTCCTCATCCACCCGGAAGTCGACGGCTCGAACGCTCAGCACCCCCCCGGCTTGCCGACTCTCTCGCGAAACGTGTCGAGCGTCTTGCCGTCGAGCACCGCCACCCGGTTCATGAACTCAGTCTACGGGCGTCACTGTCTGTCGCGGTGACCGTCGCGGACTCGAGCACGGCCGTGGCGGCCGGCTGAACCCTCTGGCGTCGAGGCCTACCGCACGGACGTGGCAGGCTGCTGGCTGGGAACGGTGCCTTCGATGCTCAGCAGGTGGTCCAGCGAGGGCCGGCCCGGCCCGAGCAGCAACACCGCGACCAGGCCCGCGAGAAGCGCCAGGTCGAGTTCGGCGCCGGGCATCGGCGCGCCCGTGCCGGCGATCAGCCCGATGTCGAGTTTCACGGTGACGGTGGCCACGGCCAGGATCACAATCAGCGGCAGCGTCGCGATCCGGGTCAGTAGCCCGACGACGAGCAGCAGCCCGCCGATCAGCTCGGCGAACGTGACGACGTAGCCGAATGCCACGGGTGCGGGTATGCCCAGGCCCGCGAGCATGTCGCCGCCGAAGTTCGCCGGGCCCATCACCGTGAGCTTCTGCCAGCCATGGGCTGCCTCCACGACGCCGAGGACGACGCGCAGCACGACCGGTGCCGCCCCGGCTGCCCGGGACAGGGCGGACAGTGAACCGACCACGATGGCGCCTTTCCTGGCTCTTCGCTATGAAACGTGGTGAGGGGTTGCCCGCGCCCGTGTAGGGGTTCTGCCGGAAAGGCCTGAAGCCCCCTGAGACTCGCAGCTGTTCGAAGGCCAGCGAGGCAGGAGGCTTCAGGTGCAAGACGATACGACTACCGGCGTTGTCATGCTCGGATTGCCGGGCTTTGTGGTGCTGGACTCGCGGGATGTCGACGGCGAGTTGGAGACAACGGTCGAGACCGTCGCTGCGCGGGTGGGCTGCCCCGAGTGCGGGGTGGTCGCGGCGCTGCATGACCGCCGTGACACGCTCGTGCGCGACGTCGATGCGTTCGGCCGCAGGACGCGGCTGCGCTGGCGCAAGCGCGTGTGGCGCTGTGTCGAGCCGGCGTGTCCCAAGCGCACGTGGACCGAACGATCGGCGGAGATCGGCGCGCGCGCGTCGCTGTCGGAGCGGGCGCGCAGGGCGGCGTGCAAGCGTGTGGGCAAGCACGTCGAGGCGGTCGCCGCGGTGGCGCGCGATCTGGGCTGTGGCTGGCACACGGTAATGCGCTCGGTGCGCGACCACGGCCAGCACCTGGTCGACGACCCGGGGCGGCTGGACGGCGTCGCCGCGCTCGGGGTCGACGAGACCGCGTTCCTCAAGGCCAACCGCGGCCGCCACACGCGCTTCGTGTCGGGGCTGGTCGACATCACCTCCGGGCAGCTGTTGGACCTCGTGGCTGACCGCACCGCGCGGGTGATCGCCGACTGGCTGGCGGCGCGCCCGCCGCGCTGGCTGCGGCGCGTCGGCGTGGTCGCGCTGGACCCCTACCGCGGCTACGCCAACGCCATGTTCGCCCACCTCGGTCACGCCACCATCGTCGTCGACCACTTCCACGTCATCCGCCTGGCCAACGTCGTGATCGACGACGTGCGCCGGCGGGTGCAGCAGGCCACCACCGGCCACCGCGGGCGCAAACGCGACCCGCTGTACGGCGTGCGCAAGCTGTTGTTGAAGGCCTGCGACGACCTCGACCCGCGCGGCTGGAAGCGCCTGGCCGACGGGCTGGAGCGCGGCGACCCCGACGGCGCCGTCAGCGCCGCCTGGCAGCTCAAAGAGATCACCCGCGACCTGTATCGCGTGCGCGACGTTACCCGCGCCCGCGAAGCGCTGGAGCTGCTGTATGCCTGGGCCGCCAGCGGCGACATCCCCGAGATGCGCCGCTTCGCCGCCACCGTGCGCCGCTGGGAACCCGAGATCCTGGCCTGGCACACCACCGGCGGCGCTTCGAATGGACCTACTGAGGCCGTCAACTTGACCATCAAAAACGTCAAGCGCGTCGGCCGTGGCTTCCGCGACTTCCAGAATTGCCGCCTGCGGCTGTTGCTGGCCTGCGGCGGCGTGGACTGGCAAGATCAACCCGCTGCCCGCCTCAGAGGGCGTTCACCACGATTGGCGGCGTAGAGCCGCCAAACCTGTCGAACATCGTCGCCACGTTCGCCGTCGCCGACCAAGACGCCGCGCTCGCCTTCTACACCGACAAGCTTGGCTTCGAGGTGCGTGGCGACACGCGCTTCGGTGAGCACAACGAGATGCGCTGGCTGGAAGTGGCCCCGCCCGGGGCGCGGCTGGCGCTCATCCCACCGATGGCGGCGAGCCAGGCGGCAGCTCAATCGGTGTGGAGACAGCCGACGTCCTGGGTGAGCGCGCGCGCCTGAACGCTATCGGCGGCATCGACCTCGATCCAGAGCCGATGCGCACGCCCGGAGCCCCGCTCATGTTCATGCCGCGCGACCCGGACGGCAACCATCGTCTTCGTGGTGGAGGAGCCGCCCACCGCGTAGCTCGCCCACGACCACGAGAAGGCACCACTCGGACTGCTACCCCGCGTGCCCCGGGTCGAGTCCCGCAAGCCGATCCGCTTACGGCACAGCCCAAGGGGGGCCGACCGACGGCAGGGCACGCCAAATAGCGCTGAGAGAAGTGCGCCAATTATCTGATGAAGGTCCATGCTGAGGCGGCGCCGAAATTACGTCCACAACCCTGTCCGAAATCAACGTCTCATAAGCAGGCTTCCAAGACGCTGCGAGCGTCAGCATTGCCGCCACGGCGAGGACGATCGACCGTGCCAGATGGTCAGGACGGCCACCGGGCTCGGCCGAGCCGCCCATCCAGCCCCCAGACCAGCCCGGCCGGGACCAGCGCGAGGATGAACAGTGGCACGTACTCGTGCGGCTGCTCGAACATCCAGCGGTTGCTCGAGAAGTAGACCAAGGCGAGCGACAGCTGAAACAGCAAGCCGACCAACGCTGCGCCGCGGGTGAAAAGCCCGACGATCAGCAGCGCCCCCACGCCGAGCTCCGTCAGGGTGACCACCCACTGCAGGAGCGGCCACGCTGGCAATAGCAGGTTGTTGGTGATCGCGGGCACGAGCGGCAGCTCACTGCCGCCGCCGTTGGACGCCAGGATGGACCGCGCAGCCTCGCGGTCGACGAGGTTCGCGACGTACGGGCCCAGGCGGATCGTGACGTCACCGTCGGCCGAGAACACCTTGGCCACGCCGTTAGCCAACAGGACCAGCCCCATGAAAATCCGCAGGATGGCCAGGCCTATGCCGAACAGTCGCGGACTGACGTCCGTCCCGCGCTGCTCGCGTTCGACCGTGCTCATCGCCTCTCCTTACCACGTTCAAGCGCCCGACCGGGCGCGATGTCACGCTCAGCGGATGCCCAGCGCCGAGTCGGTCCCCTGGGGGCGGCCCCGCACCAGCCGCAGCATCGTCAGGGCGGAGATCCGCAGCGGGGCGGTCGTGCGCGTCAGCAGCAGGTCGGTGTCGAGCCGGGCGCCGACCACCGTCGGACCGAACGGATTCCAGAACGCGCCGTCATTGGTGATCGTCAACTCGGGTTCCAGGTCGTCGCGGGTCGCCCCCACACCCATGCCCGCGGTCAGCGCCCGGCCCCGCGCCACGATCGGGCGGATGACATGATCGGCGTCGGCGACACCGAGGCCGCGGTGCAGCTCGCACAGGCGCTCATGCTCGGCGGTCGGCCCAGCCTGGATCTCGCCGAGCTCGAGCGTGGTCGCGATCCGAACGCCGATGCCCGCGTCGACCAGGCGCGGGACCGCCTCGACCACCTTGCGAAAGTTCTGCGGCCCGCGCATCTCGTCGTTGGGGACCGGGTCGGGGCGGTCCAGCGAGATCTGGATGCGCACGGGCGCCTCAGCGAGCGGGCGCATCCGGTCGACCAGCGGCGGGGTGAACATGGTCGCGTTGCTCAACACCACGACCGGCAGGATCTGCGCGAACTCGGCGATCAGCTCGGGGAGGTCGCGGACGAGGAACGGCTCGCCACCGGTGATGCCGATCTCCGTGAACCCGAGCTCGGCCGCCTCACGCACGACCCGGCGCATCTTGTCGGCGTCGAGCAGCCGCTGCGGGACCTTCGGCGCCGACTCGGTCAAGCAGTAAGAGCAGGCCAGGTTGCAGTGGTAGTTGGAGTACATCCACACGCGGCCCGACATGTGCCCGGCAGCGATCGCCTCGGTGAGGCCCGTTGGCGGGGCTGTTGTCGTGCTCACACCAGGTTCTCCTCGGCCAGGCGCTCCAGGGTCGCCGGGCTGGTCGGCAGCCCCAGCGATGTCGCGAAGCGGTTGAGCATCAGCGTGGCGCCGACGAGCAACGTCAGCTCGACGATCTCGTGGTCGGCAAAGTGTGCCCGCAACCCCGCGGCCAGAGCCGGGTCGGGCGTGCCCGGGCCGAGCGCGACCGCGTCGACCCAGCCCAGCAGCGCCAGCTCGCGCGCGTCCGTGAACGCCCCCGTAATCGCCGTCTCGCCGCGCAGGGCCTGGACCTCGGCCAGCGACAGGTCGGCGTCGCACGCGACCGCGGTGTGGGTCTGGGTGCAGTAGCGGCACTCCTGCACCACCGACGTGCGCAAGATCACGATCTCCTTCGTCCGCAGGTCGATCGCCGACTCGCCGAGCACCGTGCCGATGAACGGCAGCGCGACGTCGAGGACCTCGGGGACATGCGCCAGCGCCGTGACCAGCGGTCCGGGGTCGCCGGCGGCGTAATACGCTTGGGCCAGCAGCGGCGCCTGCGACGCGTCGACCAGGGATACCGTCGGCATCGGGTCCTTTCTGAACCAGCTCCTTGAGCACGTTCCGTGCGGCAAGCTTAGAGGTTGCCCCGCCCCTGGGATGCGCTACCGCCTGCGGCTGTTGCTGGCCTGCGGCGGCGTGGACTGGCAAGATCAACCCGCTGCCCGACTCAGAGGGCGTTCACCACGATTGGCGGCGTAGAGCGCCTTTCCTGCAGGAGTTCGCGCGGGTGGACCACCACACCACAGCGGGCAGCACGATGCGCCTGTTGTGTCACCCACGTTACCAAGTTCGCTGCGATCGGACGATGACCAGGCACCATGGGGCCCATGGACGCAGTCATGCGGCGCCACGCGCTGTGGATCGCACGGGCGATGTCGCGTAGCGACCTCACACCGTTGCTGGAAGAGGACGTCGAGCGACTCGCCGTGATCTGCGAGCCACAACGCCCGCCGCCCGGCACGGTGCTGATGCAGGCCGGTGAGGAGGTGACCGGTGTCTACGTCGTGCAGGCCGGCGTCGTGGAGCTGCGAGCGCGCAGCCTGGGTGGCCGGCAGGTCGTCGGTCTCGTACGCGCCGGTGACGTGGTGGGCGACATCCCGCTGTTCTGCCAGCAGCCCATGCCGTTCCAAGCCGTCGCGCTGGCGGACACGGCGGTGCTGCGGCTGGACCGTGACCAGCTCATCACCCTGCTGCACGCATCGCCGAACCTGTCGTTGCGTTGGACGACCTCGATCGCCAAGCGGCTGGAGCAGACCCAGCACCGCCTGCTCAGCCTACTGACGAAGGACCTGGCCGGACAGGTCGCCACGCTGCTGCTCAATGAGTGCGGTGAGCACGGCGACGGGCGACCCGTCGTGGCCCTGTCGCACCAGACGATCGGGCAGATGGTTGGCGCGCGCCGACCGTCGGTCAGCCGAGTCCTGGCCCAGCTGCGCCGCAGGGGTTTGATCGAGTCGCGCTACCGCAGGATTGTCCTGCTCGACGTCCCGGAACTCGCGGCGGTCCCTGCGCCGCGCCTGCGGCCGCGTGGTCGGCGGCGCGCCGGGCGGCGGGTGACGTCCTTGGCTGACGTGGCGCTGGTCCGCGTGCTCGCTGTGACCCTGTCCGCGCTGGCGGTCGGCTGCGGCGGCACCACAGCGCCGGGCGCCGCGCCCGCCGGCTCGGTCGGAGCCACCGGCGCGACTCCCGCGACTGCCACCAGCGACGAGCCGACACCGTTCTTCTGGGAGCCCGAGGCGGCTGGCGTGCCGGCGCCGGCCACCTCGGTGAACCTTGACGAGATCCGCCCCGGCGGGCCGCCGCCCGACGGCATCCCGCCCATCGACGAGCCGCGCTTCACCGCGGTGGCCGAAGCCGAGCTGGCCGACCGCGAGCCGGTCATGGTCGTCGAGCGCGGCGGCGAGACCCACGTCTACCCACTGGCGATCCTGACCTTCCACGAGATCGTCAACGACGTCATCGCCGGCGAGCCGACGCTCGTCACCTACTGCCCCCTGTGCAACTCCGCACTGGCGTTCGACCCGGTGGTGGATGGTCGCACGCTCGACTTTGGCACCTCGGGCAGGCTGTGGCGCTCGAACCTGGTCATGTACGACCGGCAGACGCACACGCTGTGGTCCCAGTTCGTCGGCGAGGCGGTCGTCGGCGAGCTGCTCGGCACCGAACTGGAGCGGCTGCCCAGCGCGATCGTCGCGTGGTCCGACGCGCGCGCGGCCAGGCCCGAGGCGCAGGTCCTGTCACGTGACACCGGCCACGACCGCCCCTACGGCAGCAACCCGTACGTCGGCTACGACACCGCGGCCGCGCCGTTCCTCTTCAGCGGGGACACGGGAGGGCCGCTGGGCCAGATGGAGCGCGTGGTCGCGGTCGGCGAGGCCGACCCGGTGGCCTTGCCGCTGCCGGCACTCCGAGAGCAGCGCGTCGTTCCCGTCGAGGTGGACGGCCGCGACCTCGTGGTGCTCTGGACACCCGATACGGCGTCGGCGCTGGACACCGGCGTGCTCGCAGACGGCGCCGACGTTGGCGCCACCGGTGTCTTCGAGCCGGTCGCCGACGGCCGAACGCTCGAGTTCAGCGCCGCAGGCGAGGACGGCTTCACCGACGCCCAGACCGGCAGCCGCTGGACCGTGCTCGGCGAGGCCGTCGAGGGTCCGCTGGCCGGCCAACGCCTGACCCGTGTCCCGCATGACGACACCTTCTGGTTCGTCCAGTACGCGTTCCGCCCGGGGACCCGCGTCGCGCGCTGAAAGCCCGGCCGGCGTGTCCGACCGTGTGGGTCGGGGCCAGTCGTCGGGGTCAGACGTCCCGACGCTGGACGATCGCCACCGTTGCCACGGCGGCCGCCAGGGCGGAGACGGCAAGGAGGGCGGCCGCTGGACCGCCGTCGAGGATGCCCGTCACGCCGGGCGTTCCGGTCGGCTCGGTCTGGGCGCCGGCCCCGAGCGCGGCAGCCAGCGATCCGGCTGCCGTGCCCGGCAGCACGTCGGTCACGACCGGGAGCTCGGTGAGCAGCTGCGCGGCGCCGCGCAGCAGGTTCTCGACGACGAGGACCCACACCAGGCCGAGGCCGGCCGACAGTGCCGCGGAGCCGGGCCGCAGCAGCGCCGCCGCCAGCCGGTCTCGGGACGTGGCGTCCGCCGAGGGACCGCACAGCACCGTGGTGCATGGCATCGGTGACCACAGCGTGGCGACGGCGAGTCGTCGGGCGAAGGCCTGGTGCAGCGTCGTGATGTCGGACAGCCCGGCCAGCGGCTTGGGTCGCGCGGCGGCCAGCGCTGACCAGTCCAGCCGCTGCAGCAGCCGGGGGTGCCGTCCCCGCCTCGGGCGCAGAGCACCGCGGCGATGTGCGGGTCGCACCAGGCATCCTGGAGGTCGGCGGCGCGCGCAGCGTCGTCCGCCGCCAGGAAGGGCAACCCGTTGCCGCCGCGACCATTGAGGTGCCGGCCTGGCACGGGCACAACGCCGAGCGAGCCTAACCAGTCGAGGCCACGCCTGACCCGGTCAGGTGGGACCGGACCGGCTGGGGCGACGACCGCAACGCGGTCACCGGGAACAGGCAGACGCGAGAGGCGCAGCTCGGGAGTCACGGGGCGGTAGCATGGCCGCGGGTTCACTGACAACTGCAACCCGCCCTACGGGGGTGACTGGCTTCGACAGGTGCTGGTCGGTCCCGGGAGAGCGAGCCGAGTACGTCCGGTCACCTCGCAAAACTGTCCGGGCAACCTTATAGGTGCCAACGACGAAATGGCCCTGGCGGCCTAAC
>JALZLC010000100.1 GCA_030858885.1 Actinomycetota bacterium | reverse complement strand
GACAACACCGAGATGACCGTGGAGCTGATCAGCCCCATCGCCATGGAAGAAGGGCTGCGGTTCGCGATCCGCGAAGGAGGCCGCACCGTGGGCGCCGGGCGGGTCACCAACATCCTCAAGTAACCGCCCGGTCGTCCCGCGTACCGGCAAGGGCGGGAGGGGTTGTCCCAGGGCCGCTGACCCGCCCGCCCTCCAAGGCCCTCGACCAACCCCTCCCACCCAACCGAACCGACCACACAAGCGACCCAACACCAACCCCACCAACCCGATGACCGGGCGGCGTCGACGGGCTAAGAGCTGAGAGAAGGAGAGATGGATGGCGAGTGATACGAGGCCGAAAGTGACGTTGGCTTGCGTGGAGTGCAAGGAGCGCAACTACATCACCAGCAAGAACCGTAATACGCAGCGCGAGCGCATCGAGCTGCGCAAGTACTGCCCACGGTGCAACCTGCACCGACCGCACCGCGAGACGAGGTAGCCGTCCGCGCCCGTCTTGCGCCGCCCGCCGGCCACGGCCGGCGAGGATGTTGTGCTGCCGGATCATCCGGAACAATCGCGTGTCGCACGGATGTTGCACACTGAGAACCCCCAACACCCAGGAGGAGCATGAAGGAACGACTGTCCACCAACGCCGAGATCCGCGCCAAGGAGGTCCGTCTGATCGGGCCCGAAGGCAAGCAGGTCGGCGTGGTGCCATTGAAGATCGCGATCGAGGCCGCTCAGGCGCTGGACCTCGACCTTGTCGAGGTGGCGCCGGAGGCCAGCCCCCCGGTGGCCAAGGTGATGGACTACGGCAAGCACATGTTCGAGCAGGAGCGAGCCCAGCGGGACGCCCGAAAGAGCCAGCGTTCGACCGGGCAGAAGGCCCTGCGCTTCCGTCCCAAGATCGACGACCACGACTACGACACCAAGGCTCGCCAGGCCCGTCGCTTTCTGCAGGAGGGCCACTCCGTGCGCGTGCAGGTCATGTTCCGCGCCCGTGAGCTTCGCCGCCCCGAGATGGGCCAGAAGATCCTCGACCAGCTGACCAGCGACCTCGCCGACGTGGCTGCCGTCGAGTCTCGCTCCGGCATGGAGGGGCGGTTCGTGACGATGGTGCTCGGCCCCAAAGCCAGTGCCGTTCGCTAGCAGGTTGCAGCGCGTGTTGCTGCAGCGCCCAGCGCCTGGAGTGTTGCCATCGGCCTGAACAGCGACCGGATCGGCCACGCGTATCCCGCTTACCGCTATGAGGTCAGCCGGGAGAAGGTGCGCGAGTATGCCGCAGCCACCGGTGTGGACGGGCCGGCCAGGACGGCCGAGCGCGGCGAGGTCGTGGCTCCCCCCACGTTCGCCGCCTGCTTCACGATCGGGCGTTTCGACGCGTTGTTCAGTGACCCGGAGCTCGGCGCGCACTGGAACCTGGTGCACGGCTCCCAGGAGTACGTCTTCCACCGGCCGGTGCGGGTCGGTGACGCGCTGGCCTGCACGCCTCGGATCACCGACCTGCGGGCCCGCAGCCGACTCGATGTGCTGACCCTGGAGATCGACTGCGTCGACGCCGATGATGGCGCGCCGGTCGTGACCAGCCGCGGCACGCTCATCTTCTTCAACAAGGAGTGACCCGTGCCCCGGTGGAACGACGTCGAGGTCGGTCAGCAGATCCCCCCCGACAGCGAAACCCTCGACCAAGCGCGCCTCATCGCCTACGCCGCCGCCAGTGGTGACCTCAACCCCCTGCACTGGGACCCGGACGTCGCGGCCGAGGTCAGCCCAACGGGCGGCATCATCGCCCACGGCATGCTGAACATGGGCCATGTGTCCCGAGTGCTGACGCGATGGGCCGGAGGACCCGAGCGAGTCCTGTCCCTGGCGGTCACCTTCAAAGCTCCCTGTCCCGTCGGTTCGACGGTCACCTACGGTGGCGAGATCGTCGGGCTCGACGAGCAAGCCCGCACCGCCACCCTGGCCGTGTGGGCCGAGACCGGAGACGGCGCCAGGGTGGTGGACCGCCGCTCGTCGCGAGCGCTGGTGCAGCTTGACTGAGCCCGACCGGGCGTCATCAGCGACCCACAGCTCTAGGCTTGCGCGCCATGGCCGACATTCCCGATCGGGTGCGCAAGTGGGTGGCTGCTCGCGAGCAGCACCGGCGCCACGGCGACTTCTGCGCCGCCGACGCCTTGCGGCAGCGGATCGCCGGCGCCGGGTACGAGGTGACCGACACACCAGACGGACCGGTAGTGGCCGCGGCGCGACGCTGGCAGCCCGTGGCCCCCGGCGACGTCGCGAACCGGCTGGACGCCGAGGCGGAGCACGACCTGTCCGTCCTGCTGCTGCTGGACGCCTACGGCCTCGAGGCCGAGCCCGCGTGGCTGGTCGAAGACGCCACCCGCTGCCTGGCGTCGGTGCT
>JALZLC010000097.1 GCA_030858885.1 Actinomycetota bacterium | reverse complement strand
CAGCGCCCTGGCGCAGGTCGAGCGGGAAGGTGCCGGTGTTTCGTGAACCGACCGCAGCGCCGGCGCCTCGTGCGTGAGCTGGTGGCGGCCAACGCCGTCGAGTCCCAGGCAGAGCTGGTGGCGCTGCTGGGCCGGGCCGGGGTGCCCGCGACCCAGGCAACTGTCAGCCGTGACCTCGATGAGCTCGGGATCACCAAGGTTCGCGGCGCCGACGGCCGCAGCGCCTACGCCGTGCCGGAGGCGGGCGAACTGGCGCAGCTGCTGCGCCAGTTCGTCGTCGCAATCGACGCCAGCGGCAGCCTCGCGGTGGTGCGGACGCCTCCCGGCGCTGCGGCCGCCGTGGGCTCGGCGATCGACGGCGCCGGCCTGCCCGACGTCCTCGCCACCGTCCAGGGCGACGACACGCTGCTGGTCGTGGCCCGCGAGGGCGTCGGTGGCCGTGCCGTCGCGGACCGCCTGCGACAGCTCAAGGAGCCAACCGCGTGACCGCCGCTGCCACCCCCCGCCTGGTCCTGGCCTACTCCGGGGGGTTGGACACCTCCGTGGCCATCCGCTGGCTGGCCGAGCACAAGGGCTATGACGTCGTCGCCTGCGCCATCGATCTCGGCCAGCAGGGTGAGGGCGGCGGCGTAGCCGCCGCCGGCGGGGGCGGGGAGATGGAGCGCATCCGCCGGCGAGCGATGGACTGCGGTGCGGTGGAGGCCGTCGTGGTCGACGCGCGCCGCGAGTTCGCCGACGACTTCGTGGCCCAGGCGATCGCCGCCAACGCCCTGTACATGGGCAAGTACCCGCTGGTCTCGGCCCTCTCGCGGCCACTGATCACCCGCCACCTGGTGCGGCTCGCGCGGGACACCGGGGCCCAGGCAGTCGGGCACGGCTGCACCGGCAAGGGCAACGACCAGGTCCGCTTCGAGGTCACCGCGATGGCGATCGCTCCCGACCTGACCGTCGAAGCCCCCATCCGCGAGTGGGGGATGAACCGGGACGGGGCCATCGCCTGGGCCGACGAGCGGGGCATCCCCGTCCCGGTGCGCCGAGACTCCCCCTACTCCATCGACGAGAACCTGTGGGGGCGCACCGCCGAGTGCGGGATCCTGGAGGACCCCTGGGCCACGCCGCCCGAGGAGGTCTACGAGCGCTCGGCGGCGTTGGTCGACACGCCCGACGAGGTCGAGGAGCTCACCCTGACCTTCGCAGCGGGCCAGCCGGTGGCCGTGGACGGCAAGCAGCTGCCCCTGGTCGACCTGATCGCCGAGGTCGACCGGCGCGCCGGCGCGCACGGCGTCGGGCGCATCGACATGCTCGAGGACCGCCTGGTCGGCATCAAGAGCCGTGAGATCTACGAGTGCCCCGGCGCGATCACCCTGCTGACCGCCCACCGCGACCTTGAAGACCTGTGCCTGGAGCAGGAGCTGGCGTCGGAGAAGCGGGCGCTGGAAGGCCGCTACGCCCAGTTGATCTATAACGGCCTGTGGTTCACGCCGCTGAAGAAGGCCATCGACGCCTTCATCGCCACCTCCCAGCCCGTGGTGAACGGCGACGTGCGGATGGCGCTGTTCAAGGGGTCGGCTTGGGTCGCGGGACGCCGCAGCGACAGCGGGTTGTACGACCACGACCTTGCCACCTACGACGCCTCGGACCGCTTCGACCACACCCAGGCCGAAGGCTTCGTCAAGCTGTGGGGGCTGCCGACGAAGGTATGGGCTCGCCGCCAGGGATCGCGGTGATTGCCACTGTTCCGGCCAAGCTGCGACAGGGCGCGCACCTGCGGGTGGTTGCCCCGTCACGATCGATGGCGGCCATCCCGCAGCCGTGGCGGGCGATCGCCGACCAGCGGACCGCCGACCTTGGCCTGCACGTGTCCTTCGGCGAGCACGTCGACGAGCTCGACGGTTCTGCCTCCTCGTCCGCGGCGTCCCGCCTGGCTGACCTGCACGCCGCCTTCGCGGACCCCTCGGTTGACGGGATCATGACCTTCATCGGCGGCTATAACGCCAACCAGCTGCTGGACGGCCTTGACCTGGACCTGATCCGGGCGAACCCCAAGGCGTTCTGCGGCTACAGCGACATCACGGTGCTGCAGCACGCCATCCTCGCCGGCGCCGACCTGGTGACCTACTCGGGACCGCACTGGTCGACGCTGGGGATGCGTGACCATGCCGAGCAGACCCTCGACTGGTTCCGCGCCTGCCTGTTCGACGAGGCGCCGGTGCTGATCCGGCCGGCGCCTCGATGGACCGATGATGCCTGGTTCGCCGATCAGGACGATCGCGAGGTCCTCGACACCGACGGCTGGTGGGTCCTGCAACCCGGCGTGGCGCAGGGCAGGCTGCTGGGCGGCAACCTGTCCACCCTGGCGCTCTTGCAGGGCACGCGCTGGTGGCCATCGCTGGGCGGAGCGGTCCTGATCGTCGAGGACGACGAGTACAGCCACGCCGACGACTTTGCCCGCCGGCTGCAATCGTTGCTGCACCAGCCCGAGGCCGGCGACCTGGCCGGGCTGCTGATCGGCCGCTTCCAGCGGGCCAGCGGCGTCACGCGGGGGTCGTTGCGAGAACTGGTGGCGCGCACTCCCCGGCTGCGCGGCATCCCGGTGGTCGCCAACGCCGATGTCGGCCACACCAACCCGCTGTTCACCTATCCGGTGGGCGGTGCCGCCCAGCTCGTCGCCGACCCCGAGGACCCGCACGTGGTTCTGGAACGCCACTGAAAGGCCAGCCGTGACCGAAGGGCGGCTGTGGGGTGGACGGTTCACCGAGCAGCCTGACGCCGCGGCCTTCCAGCTGGGCCGCTCCGTGCACTTCGACGTGCGGCTGTGGCCCTATGACCTTGCGGGCTCACGGGTCCACGCCGACGAGTTGCTGCGCCTGGGATTGCTCACCCCCGACGACCACAGCGCGATCACGGGCGGTCTGGCCACCATCGGCGAGGAGTTGGCGGCGGCCACCTTCGCGTTCGCCGACGGTGACGAGGATCTGCACGGCGCCGTGGAACGACGGCTGATCGAGCTGGCAGGTGAAGCGGGTGGGCGCCTTCGTGCGGGCCGCAGCCGCAACGATCAGATCGCTTCGGACCTGCGCCTGTACCTGGCCGACGCCATCGCGGACCTGACCGGCGACATCCGCACGCTGCAGGAGGCGCTGGCCGCCCAGGCCGAGTTGGGGGCCGACTGGCTCGTGCCCGGCTACACTCACCTGCAGCGGGCCCAGCCGGTCACCCTCGGTCATCATCTGTTGGCGCACGCGTGGGCACTGCAGCGCGACTGCGGGCGGTTGCGGGACGCTCGCCGGCGGATCCTGGACGCCTCACCACTGGGTTCGGGTGCGCTGGCCGGCGTCACGCTGGGCGTGGACCCCGAGCGCTACGCCGAGCGGCTCGGGTTCACGGCGGCGGCGCCCAACTCGATGGACGCGGTGGCTGACCGCGACTTCGCCGTGGAGTTCCTGGCGGCGACCGCGCTGGTCGGCGTACACCTGTCCCGCCTCGGCGAGGAGGTGATGTTGTGGTCGTCCACCGAGTTCGGTTGGGTGACGGTCGGCGACGCCTTCTCGACGGGCTCGTCGATCATGCCCCAGAAGCGCAACCCCGACGTGGCGGAGCTGGTGCGCGGCAAGACCGGCCGTCTGGTGGGCGACCTGGTGTCCCTGCTGGTCACCCTCAAAGGGCTGCCGTTGACCTACAACCGGGACCTGCAGGAGGACAAGGAGCCGGTCTTCGACGCCGTGGACACGCTGCGCCTTGTGCTGCCGGCCATGGCCGGCATGGTGACGACACTGCGCTTCGACGCCGAGCGGCTGGCCGCCGCCGCCGCGGGCGGGGGAGCGCTGGCCACCGATGTCGCCGAGGAGCTGGTCCGGCGGGGCGTCGCCTTTCGGGTCGCCCACGAGCGAGTTGGCGCTGTCGTGGCCGCCTGTGACGAGCGCGGCATCGACCTGGCGGACCTGACGCCGTCAGCGCTGGCCGAACTGGTGCCCGAACTGGACGGCGACCAAGTACTGCTTGACGCCAGAGCCGCCGTCGCACGGCGGGACGCCGTTTCAGGCCCGGCGGCCGTGCGCCGCCAGTTACGGAAGCTGCGTGCAGCCATGCAGCCCGCCGTGACTGCCAGCGACTGAGCGGGGTACGGGCGGGGTCCATTTTTACTAGACTGCGCAGTGAACGGGGGATGCGAGACGGGGTACGTCGCTGCCATCTTCCGATGCGTTCTCTCGCCGGGAAGGCGAGATTGCCAAGACTGCCCAGGTTCTCCATCTTCGGCTCCATGCAGACACGAAGGAGACAGCATCCGCGAGGTCGTGCGCCGGTGACGAGGCGTTGAGCCCCTCGCGCTTCCGGATCCTGCGACCCCTGCGGCACCGCGACTACCGGTTCCTTGTCGGTGGCGCGCTGGTGTCGCTGTTCGGCGACGGCGTCTTCATCGTGGCATTGCCACTGCAGGTCTACGCCCTGAGCAACATCCCCACCGCGATGGCGACGGTCGGGCTGGTATGGACCGGCGCGCAGGTCTCGATGCTGCTGGTCGGCGGCTGGGCCAGCGACCATTTCGAGCGCCGGCGTCTGATGATCGCGGCCGATGTGGTGCGAGCCGTGGCGATGGCGGCGATCGGCATGCTGTCGGTCACCGGAGCGCTGGCGCTGTGGCACCTGTTGATCCTTGGCGCGCTGGTCGGGACCAGCAACGCCTTCTTCAACCCGGCTGCCAGCTCCATCGTGCCGGATCTGATCCCTGACGCCGACCTGCCGCAGGCCAACGCCTTCTTCGGGACCGCCCGCCCGGCGATGGCACGGCTGCTCGGCCCGGCGGTGGGCGGCATCATCGTGGGGGCGGCCGGTCCGGGCGGCGCGTTCCTGCTCGACGCCGTGACGTTCGCGTTGTCGGCGGTGCTGCTGGCCCGCATCCGCTACCGGCGTGTGGCCAGCCAGGTCCCAGCCGACCGCTCCCTTACCGGCACGCTGGCCGGTGTCCGGGAGGGTCTTGGCTTCGTGCGATCCCATCGCTGGTGCTGGGTGTGGTTGGTCGGGGCGCTGTTCGGCCTGCTGGCCTACACCGGTCCGGTCGACATGCTGCTGCCGTTCATCTTGCGCAACGAGATGGGCCTGACGCCGTCGCAGGCGGCCTACTACCTGGGCACCGTGCTGGCCTTCGGCGGGGTGGGCTCCATCACGATGTCCCTGCTCGTCGGTCAACTCGACCTGCCACGGCGCTTCGTCACCACCATGTACCTGGCGGAGATCGTCGGGGTGGGGATGCTGGCCGTCTATGGGCTCATGACGGCGGTCTGGCAGGCGGTTCTCGCCAGCCTGATCCTCAACGGCATGTTCGCCTACGCCGACATCGCCTGGACCACGCTGCTCCAGCGACACGTGCCAAGACGGCTGCTGGGGCGGGTGTCGAGCGTGGACTGGCTGACCTCGCTGGGTCTGTTGCCGCTGAGCTTCGCGGTGGTGGGGCCGCTCGCCGTCACCTTCGGTTCCCGGTCGGTGCTGCTCGGTGGCTCGCTGCTGGGGGTGCTGATCATCGGCGGGCTGATGTTCGTTCCCGGCGCACGCGACCCGCAGAACGGCGACGACGCTCCCGGGCCCCACCCGCAGGCGCTCCGCGTCCGCTGACAGCCGGCGCGCGTCTGCTTGCGCGCGGTCTCGTGCGCGACCGCTTCGCTACGTGACCGCGGTGGGCGCGGCCACGGCGGTGCGGCCGCAGGACACGCATTGCAGCTGCGTGCCGGGGGGCGCCGGCGTCCGGGCCCCGCACAGGCAGACCGTTCCTGACGCCACAGGCTCGACGTCGACGCTGGTGACGGGCAACGCGGCGCCCTCGTCCAGCCCGGCCTCGGCCAGCGCGGCGTAGGCCCGTTCGCGGACGACCTCGTCGGTCAGGGTGGCGACCCAACGCCGCAGCACGCCCTCGTCGACCCCGTGCGGGACCGGCAGCTGGACACGGACGGTCACCGTCACCGCGCCCGCCGGCACCGCCTCGGCGAGGCTGCGCGGTACCTGCGCCTGCTGGCGTTGGCCAGGATCGAACAGCGTGACCGTGTCGTCGTCCATGGCAGCGACAAGGCCGATCAGCTGGCCGGACTTGGCCCATGAGCCGATGCGCAGGGTCGGTTGCTGATCAGCCATGCCCGCATCCTAGGCTTGGCGCCTCGCGCACTCACCGACGATCCTGCAGCCCGAGGAGCGCGGAAGGACGGAGCAAAGCGGATGGCATGGACCAACGAGGATGTGGCACGGCAGTTCGCCGAGATCGCGACCCTGTTGAAGCTGTCGGGTGCCGACGCCTTTCGCGTTCGCGCCTACGAGCGGGCCGCTGGGGCCATCGGCGCCGCGACCGACGACCTGTCGTCGCTGGACGAGGCCGCCATGTCGCAGCTGAAGGGGATCGGGACCTCGACGGCCAAGAAGATCAGCGAGTACCTGCAGACCGGTTCCATCGGGATGCTCGACGAGCTGCGGGCGGCGGTGCCGGCCGGCCTCGTCGCGCTGACTCGGGTTCCGGGACTTGGCCCCAAGACCGCCCGGCTGCTGTACGAACAGCTCGGCGTTGACTCCGTGCAGGGACTGCGCGAGGCGATCGAAACCGAACGGCTGCGTGGGCTTCCCGGCCTCGGCGCCAAGACGGAGGTGAACCTGCGCGAGGCACTGTCCCGGCTGGGAGCCAAGGACACGGGGCGCCTTCCCATGGCTGACGCGATCGCCATCGCCGAGGAGCTGTGCGCGCGCCTGGCTCGCCTGCCCGAGGTCGAGCAGGTCGCCTTTGCCGGCAGCTTGCGGCGCATGCGTGAGACCGTGGGTGACGTCGACGTGCTGGCCGCTGCCACCGACCCTGGTCGGGTGCACGCTGCCTTCCGCGACAGCGACCTGGTCACCGAGGTGCTGGCGGCGGGCGACAAGAAAACGTCGGTGATCACCCGCGCGGGCGTGCAAGCCGACCTGCGCGTCGTGGAGCCGGACTCATGGGGTGCCGCGTTGGTCTACTTCACCGGGTCCAAGGCCCACAACGTGCGCGTCCGTGAACGCGCCGTCCGACGCGGCCTGACGCTCAACGAGTACGGGCTGTTCGATCGGGAGTCGGGAGCACGCCACGCCAGCCGCGACGAAGCCGAGGTCTATGCGGCCATGGGCATGGTGCTGGTGCCTCCACCGATGCGCGAGGACGCAGGGGAGGTCGAGGCCGCGGCTGGCGGCACGCTGCCGCGGACGGTGCAATCCAGCGACCTGCGGGGTGACCTGCACGGGCACAGCGACTGGTCCGGTGACGGCAAGGCGACGCTGGAGCAGATGGTGGCGGCCGCGGCCCAACGCGGCTATGCCTACTGGGCGGTCACCGACCACGCCGAGGACCTGCCGATGAACGGCCTCAGCCGCGAGCGGATGCTGGCGCGGCGGGATGCGATCGCGGCGCTCCAGCAGCGCTACGAGCTGCGCATTCTGGAAGGCGCCGAGCTCAACATCGGCGCGGACGGCGGTGTCGACTACGACCCCGAGTTCCTCGCCGGCTTCGACTGGTGCGTCGCCAGCGTGCACACCCTGATGAACCGGCCCGGTCCCGAGCAGACGGCCCGGATCATCGCCGCCATGGAACATCCCAGCGTCCACGCCATCGGCCACCTGACCGGGCGCCTCATCGGGCGGCGGCCCGCCTACGACGTCGATCTGGACGTCATCCTGGAGGCGGCGTTGCGCACGCGCACGGCGCTGGAGATCAACGCCTCGCCGAGGCGCCTGGATCTGTCAGGCGAGATGGTGCGCCGCGCGGTGGACGCCGGCGTGACGCTCACCATTTCCTGTGATGCGCACAGCGTCGGTGACCTGGCCAGCATGCGCTACGGCGTGGCCACCGCGCAGCGCGGCTGGGCCACCCCGGATCTGGTGCTCAACTGCGGCGACCTCGACCGGGTCTTGGCGTTCACCCGGGACAAGCGCTCCGGCAGCCGGGGACGGTAGCGCGTTGCTGCTTGCGCGCGGGTTCTTCGCCCGTCCCGCTCCGCAGGTCGCCGCCGACCTGCTCGGCAAGTTGCTGACCAAGCCGTCCGAGGGCTTGGTGGCACGCATCGTGGAGACGGAGGCCTACCAGCAGGACGATCCGGCCTGCCACGCCTACCAGCGGCGCACGGCGCGCAACGAGCCGCTGTACGGACCGCCTGGGCACGCCTATGTCTACTTCAGCTACGGGATGCACTGGTGCCTGAACATCGCGACGGGGACCGACGGCATCGCCGAGGGCTGCCTGCTGCGTGCGGCCGTCCCGCTGGAGGGTCTGCACTGCATGCGCCAGCGACGAGGGTCGGCCCGCGACCGTGACCTGTTACGCGGCCCCGGCCGGCTCGGGCAGGCGTACGGCCTGCAGCGGGAGCACAGCGGCTCCGACGTGTGCGGTCAGGGGCCCATCCGCTTCGCCGACGACGGCTGCCGGCCGGAAACAACGAGTGGACCACGGGTAGGCGTCTCCGTCGCGGCCGACACCCCGTGGCGGTTCTGGGTTCCCAGTTCGCCATGGGTTTCGTCCTACAAGCGCAGCCCGCGAGCACCGGCGCCGCAGTGATCGCAAAAGCGCTCTTGCGGCCGCTGCGGCGGGCCCCAGTGCCAGCTCAGCCGGTGGGATAGGCGAACAGCCGCACCGGCGAGTGCACCGGCACGATTGCGCCGGCGTCGGGCTGTTGCTCCCAGACGCTTCCGGGCCGGGTCTGGGAACCCATGCACGCGGCGCTGCCGCCTGGACACTCGTCGTGCAGCTCGACGACGAAGCCAGCCTCGGTCAGGACGGTGGTCGCCTCGGACAGGCTGGCGTTGAGCACGTCGGGGACCGCGGCGGTCGCCGGGTCGGCCGTCGACACGTTGAGGTGCACGACGTAGCCGTCGTCCAAGCGCTGGCCGAGGCCGGGGGCGGGGTCCTGACGGGTCACGTAGCCGAGGGGCAGGGTGGGACTGTGCTCGGGCTGCCGGTCGACGTCGAAGCCGGCCTCCCGCAGCAGGCGCTGCGCCGTGGGCAGCCACAACCCCTGGACGTCCGGGACGTCGGTCGAAGGCGGCACCGCCGGCTGACGGCAGACCCGCGTGGGCTCGGTGCCCTTCAGGTACGACCGCTCGGACCGCAGCTCGGGCGGCGTGTACCGGTTCGGCAAGCAGTTGCGGCTGGCGTCGACCTCGACCGTCGATAGCGCCGCCGCGGGAGCGGGGAAGTCGTGCGCCGGCACGTCGGCCAGGGCACGGCTGCCGAGGCGCCCGAAGATTTCGGCCGGCCAGGTACCACCCTCGACTCGGATCCTGGTGCGCGGGGGCTCCATGGCGACGGCGCCCTTCGGAAAGCCGACCCACACGGCTGCGGCCAGGTCGGGGGTGTAGCCGACGAACCAGGCGTCGGCGCCACGCTGCGTCGTCCCTGTCTTGCCGGCGGTGGGCCGGTGCAGGTCGGCGCGCTGCCCGGTCCCGTGCTCGACGACGCCCTGCAACGCCTGGGTCGTCAACCACGCGACCGGTCGCTCGATCGTCCGCTTCCCCCGCGGTGCGCCGCGCTGGTACAGGACCGTTCCGTCGGCGTCGGTGATGCGGGTCACCACGGTGGGGGCGTGGTAGGTCCCACCGGCGGCGAGCGTCGCCTGCACCGACGCCATCTCCAGCGGGGACACCTCCTGTGTGCCCAGTGCCAGTGAGCGCACGGCCTCCAGGTCGTGCCGCACGCCCGCACGCCGGGCGGTGTCCACCACGGCCTCCGGCCCGACCGCGGCGATGAGGCGGGCATACACGACGTTGACGCTGTAGGCGGTGGCGTCGCGCAAGGTCAGCGGGCCGTAGTCGTGCGAGTCGTAGTTGTCCACCGGGTAGGGCTCGGGCTCACCCGGGCGAGGCGGCAAGACCACACGGGGACCGCCGGGAAAGACGTCGTCCAGCTCGTGACCCTGGGCGATGGCGGTGGCCAGCACGAGCTGCTTGAAGGCTGATCCGGGCTGGCGTGCGGCGTCCGTCGCCAGGTTGTAGCGGGCATAGGGAATACCGTCGTCATAGCGTCGGCCACCGACCAGCGCCCGAATTCCGCCGGTCGCCGGGTCGATGGCGACCACCGCCGCGTACGGGTCGTCAGGCGCGGTCAGCGTGTCGGCGACCGCCTGCTCGGCGGCCGCCTGCCAGACCGGGTCCAGGGTCGTCCAGATCCGCAGCCCACCCCCGAACAGCGCCGCGGCACGATCGGCCGGATCGGCGCCCAGGGCTACGAAGCGGCGGTCGTGTTGCAGCTTGTCCACGACATGGTCGACGAACCACGGGGCGCGCCAGTCGTCGCGCCGCGGCGCGGCCACCACACCCAGCTGACCGCCTCGGGCGGCGGTGACCTCCCGGACGCCGGCCAGCCGCTGCTGCTGCATCAGACCTAGCACCAGATCTCGGCGGGCACGAGCTCGGCGTGGGTGGCGGTAGGGGTCGTAGACCGCCGGTGACCGCAGCAGCGCCGCCAGCAGCGCCGCCTGGCCGAGCCGCAGCTCGCTGACGTCGCTGCCGAAGTAGCGGCGCGATGCCGTCTGCACCCCGTAGGCACCGTTGCCGAAGTAGACCGTGTTCAGGTAGCGCTCGAGGATCTCGTCCTTGCTGTAGTGCTGCTCGAGCTGCACGGCGACGCCGGCCTCGGACAGCTTGCGACGCAAGGTCCGCGCCGAGCCAACCACGGCGTTCTTGGCCAGCTGCTGAGTGATCGTGGACCCGCCCTGGTGGATCTCGCCGGCTCGGGTGTTGTGCACCAACGCCCGGGCGATGGCGCGGGCGTCGACGCCGGCGTGGTCATAGAAGCGGGCGTCTTCCACAGCGATGACGGCATCGCGCAGCACCTGCGGCACCTCGACCAACGGTACGATCTCGCGGTCCTGCTCACCGTGCAGGTCGGCCAGCACGGAGCCGTCGGCGGCGAGCACTTGGCTGGTCTGTGTTGGCGGCGGCAGGGCAACGCCGGGAGTGGGTTGCAACCGCAGCACCGGCGCGCAGCCCGCAACGGCCACCACGACGAGCGCGGCGGCAACGATGCGGTGCGGGGCGGTGCGAGCCATCCGTGCCAGCCCTGTCGCCGGGGGAAGCGGGGCGCGGATCCAGCGGCCCGCTTGTATAGCCTCGGCACATGACCAGCCCGGCTGAACAGCTGCGTGTCCTGCTCGACGGTGTGGAGCAGGTCCTGCCCGCCGACGAGTTCGAACGCAAGGTCGCGGCGGTGGCTCACGGGGGGCGTCCACCGCTGCGGGTCAAGTTCGGCGTTGATCCGACCAGCCCCGACATCCATCTCGGACACGCGGTGGTCTTGCGCAAGCTGCGTGACTTCCAGCGGCTGGGTCACACCGCGGTCCTGATCATCGGAGGGTTCACCGCGCAGGTCGGCGACCCCTCGGACCGCTCGACCACGCGACCCCGGCTGACGTCGCAGCAAGTCGACGCCAACGCGGCCACCTATGTCGCGCAGGTTCGCAAGGTGATTGACCCGGCCCCGCTGGAGATTGTGGACAATCGCGACTGGCTGTCTGGCATGGGCATGCCCGAGGTGCTGCGACTGACGGCGCGGATGACCGTGGCCCAAATGTTGGAGCGGGCCGACTTCGCGGCGCGGTACGCCCAGCGGCGGTCCATCGCCGTCAGCGAATTCCTGTACCCCCTGCTCCAGGGCTACGACTCGGTGGCGGTGCGGGCCGACGTCGAGCTCGGCGGCACCGATCAGACCTTCAACCTGCTGGTGGGACGCGACTTGCAGGCTGGCGAGGGTCAGGACCCGCAATGCGTGGTCACCATGCCCCTCATCGAGGGCATCGACGGCGCGGCGAAGATGTCCAAGAGCCTGGGTAACGCGATCGGGGTGGAGGACCCGGCCAGCGAGATGTTCGGCAAGGTGATGCGCATCCCGGACGCGCTGATGGACAAGTACTTCCGGCTGGCCACCGACGTCGCTGGTGACCAGGTCGCCGAGATCAGCGCCGGGTTGTCGTCGGGCAGGCTGCATCCGGGCGAGACCAAGCGGCGCCTGGCTCGTGAGATCGTCGGGCTGTACCACTCGCCATCGGCAGCGGACGCGGCCGAGGCACGCTTCAACGTCCAGTTCCGAGACCGCGGCGTCCCCGACGACATCCCGTCGTTCGAGCTCGGCGAGCGTGTCGAGTGGGGCTTGGCCGACCTTTTGGTCGCCGCCGGGCTGTGCGCCAGCACCTCCGAGGCCAGGCGCCTGGTGGTGCAGGGGGCGGTGCGAGTCGATGGACAGGTGGCCCAGGACTGGCGTGCGCGGTTACCCAGCGGCGAGCTGGGGGGCAAGGTCTTGCAGGTCGGCAAGCGCCGCTTCGCCCGGTTGAGCGGATGAGTTCGCCCGAGGGCTCGGCCGCCGACGGCTCTCCCGGGGGTTGCAGGTGCCCGCCTGGGCAGGTACCGTTGCATCCGGTCGGCGGGGGACCATGCCGCGACGGCGGACCCACGGGTTCGGCGAGCGGGCTTGACACCGGCGACCGGCGCAACGTAGGTTTCCGCTCCGCCGCATCGGACACCGAATCAGTCCGGCGGCTCATGGCGAAGTTCGGCCAAGCGCGAAACCGGGGTCGTGAGATCTCGCGCGTAGGCGTCCGAAAGCCGATCGCTGCACAGCTCAGCACGCTGAAGCTGCGCAGGCGGTGGGAACTCGGGACGAGCGCATCCCGCTCCTTGAAAACTGCACAGTGTGCCAAAAGCCAGTGCATATGCACCCCGCCTTTGGGATCGGTCCCGCTGGCACGCCTCGTGCGTGCGGCGGATCAGCACCGTGAAATAAGGTGGACGTATGACTCTGGTTCCGGGCAGCTTTAAACCAGCTGTTCTCGAACCGGATCGACTAACCGTGGCCACGCAGCATTGCCGTAATCCTTTGCGGCGCTGTGCACGGTTGGCTCTTCATCCACGGATCTGATCGGCCGCGGGCCTTCGGGCTCGCGTTTGCAGATCTCTAATGGAGAGTTTGATCCTGGCTCAGGACGAACGCTGGCGGCGCGCCTAACACATGCAAGTCGAGGGAGAAGCACCCTTCGGGGTGTGGAGACCGGCGAACGGGTGAGTA
>JALZLC010000077.1 GCA_030858885.1 Actinomycetota bacterium | reverse complement strand
GTTGTCGCCCTTGGCGTTGACAACGTCGCGGGACCCCGGGCCGGAAGCGCGCAGCGTGGTCCCCTTTACAGTGTTCGCATGGAGCACGCAAAGCCTGGCAGTGTCGTGGCGATCGTGCCGCTCAAGGCGCTGGACTCGGCCAAGGGGCGCTTGGCGGGGGCCATGGACGCCCAGGGACGCCGTCGCGTCGTCGACCGAATGCTGCGCAGCGTGCTGGCCGCCTGCAACGACTGTGCGTCGGTGACCGACATGCTGGTCGTGGCCGGTGACGAGCCGGCTGCTCGGCTCGCCGCAGCCGCGGGCGCGCGGGTGTTGATCGAGCCCGAGCCAGGTCTGGACGCGGCCCTGGCGGCGGCAGACGCGGTGACATCGCAGGCGCACGTCACGCTGGTGGTAGCCGCCGACCTGCCGCTGGCCACGGGTGCTGATCTCGACCGCGTGTTCGCGGCGGCTGCCGACGCGGGGCAGGCGGTGGTCGTCGCTCCCACCCGTGACGGTGGGACAGGCGCACTGCTGCGGCGGCCGCCGAGCATCATCGCCACTGCCTACGGGCCAGACTCGGCGGCAGCCCACCTGCTCCTCGCCGCGGTGGCGGGGGTTGCGGCGATCCGGGTGGACGTCGCGGGACTCGCCCATGACGTCGACACCCCTGCGCACCTCACGGCCGAACTGCTCGCTCCGTAGCGCTCAAGGAGCGCAGCGGTGGCGCCTCGTCTAACCGCCGCGGAAATCCTGCGGGCGGATGGGCACCTGGATGGCATGGTCGCCCAGCCATTGGGGTTGCAAGACGAGGTCATCAGGCATGGATGACCTGGTCGCTGAGTCAATGCTGACGACGTTGTCGGTGACCTTGATCTGACCCCGCCCGTCACCGCGGCTGGCGGACTCGTAGCCATCGGGAACCAGCACCGCTAAGGTCACCTGTTCGCCGGCGCGCAGCCGCAATGGCAGCCCGTGGTCGCGCACGTCAGAAGGCCGAGCGCAGGAGGCGGCCGCAACATCGGCGCTGTCCATCGCCGCCCTGACCGCGATGAGGCACAACTCGTCGCCGGCGTTGGTGGCGACGTAGTGGCGAACCTCGCCTTGCCGGCGGAGCAGGCGCACGCTGTCAGGCGACAGCCGGTGTTCGTGCAGACCGCCGGCCACGGCGGCTGGCAGCGCATCGTCCGGGGTCGGTTCGCTGGCGAGAGCGCCGACCACCTGGGCCGCGTCCGGTTCGCTGCCGCTGGTTGCCGCCAGGATGGCCAAGGAGGTGACGGCCAGTGCGCGCAGGGCGGTCTTTGACCTGATCACGACAACCCCGATGTTGATCGCTTCACACCTGCTATGACCCAGCGTTGTCTCCGGGCGCGGCGTACTACGCTCGCACGACCACGGATCGCCACTTCAGGAGCGCGGTATGCCGCAAGGGACCGTCAAGTACTTCAACATCGAAACCAACACGGGCACCGTGCTGACCGACGACCAGACCGAGCTGCCCGTCGACGCCGAAACCTTCGCCGCCTCGGGCCTGCTTGAGCTGCGGCTGGGCCAACGCGTGCGCTTCACCGTGCACGGCGACGGGGCCAACCGTCGGGTGCGCGACTTGACCATCGCCAGCCTGTAGCGCTGCGCTGGCGTCGACGAACACGGCGTCGGGCCTACAGCCGGCGCCGCCCTGATCCTCAGGCGGTCTTGCGGGCCACCTTTCGTGCAGAGGACTTCTTGGCGGTGGCCTTCTTCGCCGTCGACTTGTTGCCGGCGGTCTTCTTGGCGGTGGACTTGGCCGCCGCCTTGCGCCCTGTCGACTTCTTCGCCGTCGACTTCTTCGCCGCAGACTTCTTGGCTGTCTTGCGCCCCGTCGACTTCTTGGCCGTCGACTTCTTGGCCGTCGACTTCTTGGCCGTCGACTTCTTGGCCGTCGACTTCTTGGCCGTCGACTTCTTGGCCGCTGATGAGGTCTTGCCGGCTGCCTTCTTGGTCGCCGACGCGGCCTTTTTGGCCGTCGACTTCTTCGTACCGCTCTTGCCGGCGGTGGCCTTCTTGCCGGTCGATTTGGTGCCGGTCGCCTTCTTGCCCGTTGCAGCCATGGTGTCTCTTTTCTACGCCCGAGGGCGCGGTCGTCACAGCGCTGCTCAGCAGTTGCCAACCGTCTGCGCCGGAAGTATCCCGACGCTTCGCAATCGCGACATTACTCAACTCGATGGCATCGAGGCAACGATCCGTCGCGGTGCCGCGCAGCGAGGTGGCCACAAGAGGCCTTCCGCCCGAGGCCGTAACGGGCTCCACCGATAGCATGGCGATGATGGAAACAAGCCTGGCACACAGACAGCGAGCTGACCGCGGCGTTGCCGCCGCCATGTTGATCGGTCTGCTGTCGGTACTGCTGTCGGCTGGCGCGGTGCTTCTGACCCTCGCGCACGCCGGCCTGTCACTGCCGTTGTTGTCGGCCCTTGGCCCTGGCGGAGACCGCGCCGTGCCTCCGGCGGCGATCGCCTTCAGCGTCCTGGCTGTCCTGGCCGCGGTCGTCGCTGCCGGTGCGTTCGCCCGCCGGTCATGGGCGTGGCCACTGGGCCTGGTGGTGCACGCACTGACGGTGTTCGGTGCGGCGACGCCCTTCCGCGGACCGGTCAGTCTCATTGGCATCCTGTTGAGCCTGAGCGCCCTGGCCGTCCTGCTGACCCGCCAGGCTCGCACCGCCCTGCTTGCCGGCCACTGAGCGACGAGAACGACGCCACCATCCCGGCATCGACCTCGCGGACATCTCCATGCTCACCTTCTCTGGCGTCTCCAAGTTCTTTGACGCGCGCCCGGCCCTCGTCGACGTGACACTGTCGGTCGGAGCTGGCAGCCGCACGGCGGTCGTCGGCGTGAACGGCTCTGGCAAGTCGACCCTGTTGCGGTTGGCCGCCGGCGAGCTGAGCTGTGACCGAGGCAGCGTGTCGCTGCCCGCCGGGACAACCGTGGCTTATGTGCCACAGGACTACGGAATGGTCGCGGGCGCCACCGTCGAGCAGTACCTCAAGCTGCGTGCGGGGGTGCTCGGTGTCGAGCGCGAGCTGCGCGCGTCGGAGGATGCGATGGCCGCCGGCGACGAGACGGCCGCCGCCACCTACACCGATGCGCTGGAGCGCTACACCGCCCTCGGCGGCTACGAGATCGACGGGCGCGTCCAGCGAGCGCTGGCCACCCTGCAGCTGCCGGCCGCGATGCTGTCGCGCCCGCTCGGGCAGCTGTCGGGGGGTCAGCAGGTGCGCGTTGGCCTCGCCGGGATTCTCGCCTCGCGCTTCGACCTGTACCTGCTGGACGAGCCGACCAACAACCTCGACCTGCACGCGCTCGAGCTGCTCACCGACTTTGTCGCCAATGCGGACGCGACCTTCCTGCTGGTTTCCCACGACCGAGCGTTTCTCGACGACACCGCGAACAGCATCATCGAGATCGACGAGCACAGCCACACCGCGGAGGCCTTCGGCGTGTCGTTCGCCGAGTACCGGCAGACACGCGCACGGCTCCTGGCCGCCCAATCGGCTCGTTACCGCACCTACCTCGACGAGGTCACGCGCCTGCAAGGCTCCATCCGCACCAAGCGGACCAGTGCGGCGCGACGGTCGGACAACCGCCCTCCGCGCGATGGCGACAAGATGCAGCGTGACTTTCTCA